>JAEORV010000428.1 GCA_016840695.1 Promethearchaeota archaeon | reverse complement strand
ATGATTAGATATTATGACAATGATTAGAAGTTTTATAGCAATGGAATTAGAAGATTCTGAAACATTAAAGAATATTCAAGCATTTTATCCACGTTTATTACAAAACCAAAAGAACCTCAAGACGGTAACAGCAGAAAACCTTCACATGACAGTAAAATTTCTTGGAAACATCCCTGAATCTATAGCGCCGAAAATATACAATATCCTAAGGAAAGATATAAACGAGAATTTATTTCAAGGTAAATCCTTGGAATATCGTTTGAAGGGCGTGGGACAATTTAATAAATATTCGATTTTATGGATAAAACTAGTCGGAAATGTTCAGTTTTTGCAAAATGTTAAAGATACAATTGAAAATTCATTGAGTGAAAAACTCGATATTGAAAGAGATAAGAGAACAAATTTCAAACCTCATTTAACCATTGGGAGATTGAAGAAAAACAAGATTAATTACAAAAATTTTGACAGCTTTAGAAATTTAATTCAAAACAATAAAGATTTGGAGTTCGGAAGGTTTACGATAAATCAAGTAAAGCTTAAAAAATCCGTGTTAACTCCACAAGGACCAATTTACTCTGATCTGGTGTATTGAATGGTAAAAACTCCGATTAAAGCCGTTGTATGGGATTTGGATGGAACGCTCATTCATTTTAAAATTGACTTCATCAGAGCCCGATGTGAAGCTTTTAAAATCTTGAAAGAACACGGCATTCCCAAGAAACACCTATCCATGCAAAACGGCACGATAGACACGATCGTGAAATCTAGAGAATTATTTAAATTTAAAGGATTATCATCCCGGGAAATTGACTCTATTATCAAGATTATAAACGATAAAGTTACGAGTATTGAGCACGAGGCTGCTGTTGATGCAAAGATGATTGAGGGTATTGATAAGGTACTTGATTTCGCTCATAAGAAGAACTTAAAACAAGCAATCTATACTTTTAATACTAGCAAAAATACAAAGATCTCTCTTGAAAGAGTCAATTTATTGAAATATTTTGATGTTATTGCTGGACGAGATAACACTAACAATCCCAAACCTCACCCAGATCATCTCTTATATATTTGTGATAAACTGGATGTTGAACCCTCTGAAATCGTGGTAATTGGCGATCATGCCCGCGATATCCAAGGTGCAATTAATGTAGGTGCTCGTTCCATTGGATTGCTTACAAGATTGGCAAGAAAGGAGTCCTTAGAAATTGCTGATGTAGTCGTTGAAGAGAAGGACATTCCTTCGAATCTAATTCACCTAATTGAAGATTTATCGTGATTTCTTAAAAACAAATCTTAAATATGAATCGCGATATTAATGATATATTCTATAATTGAATGTTATAAAAAAAATAAAGAAGGATAAAAGCGAAAAATGTCAATAACATTTAAGCTCGATGTTTTGAAGCCGCACCAGCCAAACAGCCCAACTCTTGCCCGAGCGTTAAAACAAATTGAGGGCGTTAAATATGTGAACATTCGCGTTGAAGAAATCGATCAAAAAACAACATCTATTATTATTTTCATCCGTGGAAATGAGGGATTATTATTAGACAAAATCGTTGAGGTTCTGGATGGTAATAACTGTGCACTACATAGTGTTGATGAGGTTACTATTCAAGACGATTGAGAACTTTAGTAGAAGCGGAGAGTCAAAATAGTTACACATTTTTAATTTTTTTTATTTATTCCAGCTAGAAGGTTATATTTGAACAGAAAATCGTTCGTGATAATAACAGGGTGAAAAAAAATGTCGATGAACATGACAATTCCAAAAGTAATAAAAGTCCTACAAGAGCAGGGAACCATATCAGATGAGCTCGATTTCGCAATTTTCCAATATCTCCTAAATAAAAGAGGTCCAGGATTCACCGCATGCCAACCCAAGTTAGTAGAAATTGACGGCGGAATGCAAGCAATCCAATTATATATTGACAACACTTTTGTCGATAAGGACAATCAAATAATGGGACTAGGTATTGTAGGCACTCTATTCGTAGATGTTGAGAGCTTGCAAGTAGTCTATTGTACTCCCGCAGAAGAATTGGAACAGAATATTAAGAAGTTAAAGAATTCGGGAATAGACCCCCAAATTAGACCACACGGCAAGTATTAATCGGAAAAACTCCTTCGCTTCTGTGATTGCTGCACTTTAAGTTAAATTCATATTCCTAAAAGATTTAATTATAATTACCATTCAATTACATGTTGATTACAAATGTCGAATAACAAAAGTTATATTAAAGCCCTCATACAAGATTATCTATTGGACGAGGGGCTCTTGAGGAAGAAGATTCCCGATCCCAAACTTGAATTTGGATTTCAATTCACCTTTCCCCCCGGAAATGATCCCATGGGACGTCCAATAGGAAAAACCATGCTTGCGTATAAACCAAAAGGTAAAGAACTTCTCGTTATATCGGTTGGCACGCAAATCTCACAACCTCACATTAACGCCTTAAACTCGTTAGACGAATCCAAGAAATTAAATTTTTTCATGGATTTGCGTAAACATTTCCTCATGAAGGATGTGTTATATCGAATTGACATCCAGAATTATCGATACGAAATAATCGATCAATTTTTCCTTCCAAAAGATGAAAATCTCTCAAAAGATACCTTCTTTAAGAGTATTAGAAAAGTATTCAATAGCATGGCGTATAGCAACATCATTCTGGGAGAATATTGCGCCGGGAAGATCAAACCCGAAGATCTCTCAAAATCAAAAGAATTTTCGTCAGACTTTTCATTATATTCGTGAATAGTAAATTAAAATATAGATGGTTACAAATGTTCGAAAAATGGCTCAGAGCGTTAGGAAAATTGGATTATGTTCAAGGTAAAACCCGTCCAGACGTCGAATGCATCCTCTGTTCGGTTAGAGACGACGACGAAAGGGTGAAATCGTTAAAAGTTTATCAGGACGATATTGCGTTTGCGTGTTTAAACGTGCATCCTTACAACCCCGCGCATTTAATGGTCGTGCCAAGCAGGCACGTGGTAAAATATACCGATCTCACGAAAGATGAGCTCGTTCACATTTTCAGAATGATTCA
>JAEORV010000427.1 GCA_016840695.1 Promethearchaeota archaeon | reverse complement strand
CATAAATGGTATAATTATCGTCGTCACACTTGATATTAAATGTGATCGTGCTTCCATTTTTATAAGAAGTTTGATCGGCATTGATTGACACGAAAAATGGCATGTTAGGTTTATCACTGAAAGTACTGCTGATAAGAGTATTACTTTGAGATAACTCTTGTTGATTAAATAGAACTTCCCCGTCAGCTACATTACTACTAGAGAAATTACCGAAAATAGTAATTCTATTAAATGATGGCATAGATACTGGTGATGATACTAATCCGTTTCCATATTTCTCATAATGCATGCCCATTTCAGTTAAATCTGCAGTGTCCCTCCAATAAATATTAGTTTGGTCAATATTAACTGCAGATTCAAACGCTTCACGTCCCAGGTATTTCCAAAAACCTCCGAATTCATCAGATGTTACCATGCTCCAGTCTGCCATATCGGTATTTTCTGGATGATTTGATGAGGCTCCCTGGATGGGATTCCCTCCGCTATTATAATCATCGTTTCCCCCATTACCATCAGGTATACAAGTCTTTAAACCGCTTGTAAAAGAACTATAATGAGGATTTAAGGGATCGGCGCCATAATATACCGTAAGATTATTTTTAATTTCATTATTTAACGATACTATATCATTATATTTATATAAAAGGCAAAAATCAGCATCTGGTTGAACAGCATAATTATCTCCGCCACCACCCACTTCTAATCTATCATAATAATACTTTGCTCTATCATACCCCTGGGTAAATCCCTTAGCTTCCACCCCTATAAATCCCCCAATTGATACAGTGCCTGAATAAGTATATTCAAAACAAGGAAACTGTAGAATTACACGAATTGGCCCCTGACACGATGCTTTATGGTCTCCCTTATTAGAGATATCGTTATTTTCCGTGGGCCCATAAGCTAAATTATTTTCAGCTCTCTCTCCATCGTAATTATAGTCATCTGAAGGATCGTCGAGAGCTTTATTTCTTACATCGTGAAAAGTCCCATCCCATGTACCTTCTGTAGTACTGTAAAAGAAATCAAGATCAGTTGCTTTTAATAAATTATTACATGAATTTTGCTTGTCAAACTCATCTACTAAATTTGTAGGATCGTTGCTTTCCATTATTTTTATCGAGCTATAGAGATCAAAATTTTGCGGATGAAGCTTTAACTTGTAAACATCCGTCTCTATCTCTAAATTGTCTTCGTCATAGGATATATATTCTTCATACCAAGGTTCATGAGCGATTGAATTGTTTCTCCCATCAGATGTATCAGATATATATAAATACATCCAACCAGTACCTCCACTACCATCTTGTATCTCAAGCTCAAACCGATGTTCATATTCAGGAAGACCCCAAAAGCTTGAGTCAACTTGATGGCCATTATAGGCGTAGAATACCATTTCGTCGTTAAAATCTAATTTTCCCGGAATGTATTGATCGAAGCCTCTTCCATTGGGGTCACCAAATGGAATATACGCATCTATTACACCTGGTTCAGGAAATCCAGTGCCTGCCAATGCTCTTTCCATATCAGTTGCTTTATCAACCCACACATAAGGTTTTCCTATTTCGTCAATCTGGAATGGAACCCATTCCCACTGGTCGTTTTCCCCATAATACCCTACACGAATCATGGAATAATCCTTAAATTCAAGTTTTTCATATATGTCGGGATATGTGTCATAACTTAATACAATTGGGAACATTGTATGAGTCATTGTACCATCAACAATAGCGGATGTTTTGGGTTCGATACTCACATCGTCATCGACATCTATATCTAGTTCTGTCGTTATTGTAGTATTAGGATTAATAAGTAAAAATAAAGGAACTAATAAAACTGAGGAAATTATCATAAAAGAGAATATTTTCTTTTTTGCTTTCTTGATTTTATTCATTCTAAATGCACATCTTCATAATGTTTTTCATTTTAATAACATCTTTTTTAAAACTTAAAAAGATTTCTTCTTAGAATTGTACAAATTTTTTTTTTTAAAAAAGGTTTTGGATCGTTGTTATTAATCAATGTTTCGAGAGATTTTCAAGAATAAATAATTCAGAATGATTTCTAAAGCAAGAGTCAAGATATAAATAAAAAAAGGACAAATAGCAGTGATTTAACTCGTGTCTTTTTATAAGAACTTCTTAATAAAATTGAAGTGAAGCGCTACCTAAAATACAAGGTCGTTCTCTATATGACAAAATCCCTTTTCCCTCAATTTCTCTTGTTTTTATTAAGTTGAGATTAATGTCTTTTTCTGAGATCCACCCTTTTTCTTCCGCTTCGAAGGACTCAATGAGGTTGCCATCTTTTTCAATCTTTATTTTGGTTATAGTCTTCTGAAGAACATCGAAATTAACCATATCGCCTTCAATAGAATTAACCGTAAGTTCAGTAATTAATTTATCTCCAGGCCTTACTTGACCCCTCATTTCTCCAAAGGTTTTTACGATCCTTCCCGTGTCTTTTACCAATTCGTCTAATAATTTCACGATGAATCCTAAACTAAATAATCCGTGAGCAATAACACCTTTAAGCCCCATCTTTTCTGCAATTTCGTCTCTCATATGAATTGGATTTGTATCTCCCGAAGAATTTCCGTATTGAACTATTAATTCGCGAGTTAGCCCATCAAATTCCGAGGAGATTTTGTCTCCCTCTTTAAAATCAGATATCGTTTTTCCCATTGTATTAGTAACCTCCAGGAGCGATTGTAAATATTAAAGTCCCCTTAACAACAACATCTCCGTCTTGATTCTTCGTTTCAACAAAGGTTTCAACAAATAACCTTAAATTCTTCACCCATACCTTGCCAATAGATGCAGTAGAAACCAATTTATCGCCAGGGCGAATATCTTTAATAAACTCATATTCTTGACTTGCATGAAGCGCTTTCCCGGGATTAGTAAAGACCATCCTCGTGACTCCTTCTTGCTCCAATTTGATAGCCGGAATTAAATTATAGAGAGTTTTTACGGTAAATGCGTTCGCAAACGCAGGAAATGCAACAATCTCATCTTCAGACCCCACGTATTTTGGATCTGTAATTCCATAGCATTTT
>JAEORV010000426.1 GCA_016840695.1 Promethearchaeota archaeon | reverse complement strand
TAGTTAAAGAATAAAAAAAGAAAAAAAAGATATAAAAGATTAATGAATAATATTAATCTCAATTCTATGGAACTGACATTTTGAATAGTTTTCTGAAAGCCATTGACATGATATATTGTTGAATCTGTCGAGAACCACCAACGATTTCTTGAATTCTTGACATGTTCAATAGATCGTGCATTAACGTGTTATCGCAGAGTCCAGCACCACCCATCAAGTTTGCGCATTCATAGCAAACTTCTGCTGAAAGTTTAGTAGCTTGGTATTTAAATTGACTCGCTGATACAACCATGGCTTGTTGGATGTTTCCCGGGATTTCTCCGCCGAATTTTTCCATCTTTTCGTCATAGTTTTCAGCAAATTTTATAATTCCCTGCGTGATATTCGATGTTCTTGCCCAGAGATCAGCATAAGTAAAACCAACTCCTTGAAAGATTAAAACTACCTTGTCAAACTGCTTTCTCAAGTTGATATAGATTCCGGCGTGAGCTAGCGCATTCCAAGCTTGAGCGACACCACCCATGGCTATACCAATTCTTTCAGGGACCAATCCTTCAAAGAGATGTTCTCGCCCTTTTCCAACGTCACCTAAAACATATTCCTTAGGAACTCTGAGGTTCTCTAATCTTTCTTTACCTAAGAAAAGTTTAGGCACCCAAGGAATATAAACACGTTCGCAATTCCAACCATCCCATTCTGTGTTGACCAAGAATTGAGCCATAGTATTTCCATTGTTCGCTTCGGCGGAAGCATAGCTAACAGCCCATTTTGACTTAGGAGCGTTCGTATTAAAAATCTTCTCTCCGTTTAAGATGAAGCTGCCATCATCTTGCTTATCACAGGTCGTTAATTGATGAACCGCATCTGATCCTCTTTCTGGTTCCGTAATCAATATACATCCTGCAGCTTTTCCAGTGACCATATCTTTCAGGGCTTCCAATCTTTGCGGTATATCTTCGTGATGATCATAAACTGGATTTATTGCTAAAACGGTTGCACCGCTACCCATTGCGAATTGCGGATCAAAGCCATCCATTGCTAAATACCTCATGAAATCTGCTGTTGCTCCATAATAGTCGTAGTTTACATCTACCATTTCAAAGTTATGAGCTCTCGTGATTAATCCTTCCGCACCAAATGCAGGAATCCAATCGTACATGTCCTCATCTTCACTGTGAGTAATGTTATTTTTCTTTTCGAAACGCATGCAAAATTTTTCTACTTTCTTTAGGAAGTTAAATTGCTCTGGACTTAAAAACGACATTAAATTGTTGTTGAGAAACGAGTACCTATTTTTTAGGCTCATCTTTTCTAATATCTCGTCGTTTATCGCCTGAGCATACTTTGTCTTGGTTAATTTTCGATCTGTCATTTTTATTATCACATTTTTTTATAGTATATATTATAATAGAAAAAATTTGAAATAACTAAATAAATTTATGTTTCATTTGCAAAAATGTCTATTCTAAATTCAGCATGTTAATTTACATAATCTTTAACTCAATTTTTCCCGATGATCATTCTAGTTTCAAAAGGTTAATTAGCAAATCAATTTTCGCAATCGTTGACTGAACTTTTTCCCGATGATTAGTCCTGTCTCGAAGGGGCAGTTAGACTTGAATTGCACCACAGAAATGAAGTTCTCGTCTATCCCTACTAAATTTAATATGCCAAAATCCTCTAGAGATATGAGCTCGTTTATTTGATAATTGCCCGTTATGAATCTTCCTTCCAAGAGCCTTATAATTTCAGATAATACGCTAGGTTTTAAATAAGAAACGATTACCCTTCCTGTTTGAGTTAATAACGCCGAAGATACTACGAATGAAGAAAAAGTATGTAACTCATTGAAAACCATAATCAAATCCTTTTGGATCTCCTCAGAAACTAGTTGCTTGTTTTTTTCCAAGATGTTTTCTACATTGCTCTCAAAATCAAGAAACTTTGAAATCTCTCCGTCAAAATTCTCTATTAAGGTATTAACATCAAATTTGCTTAAAAATTGAGTTTTAATCTCCAATAACTGGTTCCTTAATTCAACTAAATTATCCGTTCGATCACTAAATAAAGCGAACAATAATTCATCCCCGCTTATCTTTTCAATTTCAAAAATAAAGCGAAATGGGCCAACCTCTATCTCTGAAATCTCAGAAGTCTTTAAAGTCTGCTTTACAAAAGAAAAAATAGCGCTTAGAAAGCTACTTGTCAATTTCACATTAAATATATCTTCATATGCTTTAAAAAAAATTAATTCGCCTGTATTTGCTTTTAATATAAAGATATTTTTAATCATGTTTCATCGTTTAACCCGGAATTTTGAAAGGGTTTTTTTCATTACTTATTTGAATATATACATAATAATGATCGAATTGATTTAAAAAATATTGGATAAAAGAATTTATCCATATTTAAATAATTTTTAGTTGAATTTATTCAACTTCAAGTATGTAATAGGAAAAAATTAAAAACCGTCGAATTTGCTCCATTCATCCTCATCGTCAAATTCGTCATATTCTTCTATATCTTCTTCGATTTTCTTGCTTGCTTCATCTTCTGCGTATTCTTCTTCCTCATCTAAATCGTCATCAAAGCTTATTGCTTGTTCTAAGTCTGACTCCATTGTTTCTGCGGCTTTAACCTCAATTATGGGTTCTTCGATGTCTCTCTTTTTCTCTACCAGTTTTAAGTAATCTCCGTGAATTTTTATGGTTATAGGAGTTTCTTCTTGTAACAACCTGACGACAACCTCTTCGCTACTAGATGTATCGTGTGGCATCCTCATTACCATTGCTCTCGATCCTTCGAACACGCCGCTTATGATTTCGACCGTATCTCCCGTAGAAATAAATTCAGTAACACTTCTGGGCAGGAGCACGTGCTTAAGTTCTGCAAGTTTAATATTTTGAACGATCCTCCCCTTGATATGAGGGATTCCTTGAACAGCAATTTGAACATCTCTTTTTTGCGGAGCTTCGAAGAAGATATAACCTGGCAACAATGAACTTACAAGCATTGCTTTAATATCTGGAATAACATCTAATATACTAAATCTATAAAAAAT
>JAEORV010000425.1 GCA_016840695.1 Promethearchaeota archaeon | reverse complement strand
TGATAAAATTTTTAAGTCTGTTAAAAAACGAATGAAAGAGTTAAAAAGTTAATTAAAAGTTCGTTAGTATTATTTTTCTAATTAAGAAGAACTTTAGTTCTTCTAGGTACGCTTATAGGAAATAGACGTTAAAAATATTTTTATATTTTTTAAATTTGAAAAGTTTTTATAGTGGAAAATCAATATTAATATACAAGTTACAAACTAATTTATTTTTTCGCAACAGTCGCTATGTAAAGGAGAATAAAGATATGACGTTGGTTCAGAAAGAAAGCCGCATCAACGTATGGCGAAGCGATCAAACAATAGATACGTTTGATAAAAGATTTATCATTAACTCTTTACTTACTGAAACGAAATATGCAGAAAAGGAGTTTATTGGTTTCGATTACAAAGCCATAAGTCGTGATGAAGCTGAAAATATTGCTGATACTGTAGAACAAGAACTTATTCGTCTGCGTAGCACTACGGTGCCGTCCTCTCTTATACGTGAGATGGTAAATATGGTTTTATTACAAAAAAGTGGAGAAAATCCCGCTTATGAATTTTATAGAACCGCTATGTCGAGAGTGGGCATTCCGAATACGGATTTACACAGATTAGTTTGGAATAAGAAAGATAACTTTGAAAAGAATGAAAATGCGAATATGAATACTCTGATTCCTGAGAGATCGCATAAAAAAATAGCTGATATGTCTGTAAAAGGAGCTTGTTTGTATTGGTTGAACGGAGGAATAGCAAAGAATCATATGGAAGGTAATATTCACGTTCATCAGTTAGAATATCCCAATAGGCCTTTTTGCAGCGATTATGATATGCGTATTGTTTTTTTGAAGGGTTTATATCCAGATGGTACTGGGTTAGCTGCATCCGTAGCAGGACCCGCTAAACACGCAGCAGTTGCATTAGCTCACGCAGCAAAAATTACAGCCGCTGGTCAATGTAATTGTCAAGGTGGTCAAGGACTTTTTAACTTTAATATTTTTATAGCGCCTTATTTAAAAGGACTTTCGGAATTTGAAATTGATCAGTTGGCACAAGGGTTTTTATATGAGATGAATCAGTCCTACGTTAGTAGAGGAGGACAGTTAGTATTTTCTTCAATTCAATTAGAAGCAGGAATACCTAAACTTTGGAGAGACGCTCCTGTTGTATATAACGGTAAGATACATCAAGGCGAAACATATGGCGATTATGAAGAAGAAGCTATGATGTTTATGGACGCTTTACTTACGAATTATATCAAAGGTGATAAGATAGGTAAAATGTTTTTCTTCCCAAAACCAGAAATTCGTCTAAGAAAAGAATATTTCCAAAGAAAAAAATACAAAGATTTAATTCGAAAATCGGTAGAACTTTCTGCAAAATTTGGAGGTTCTTATTTCGATAATGTTATTCCTGATTATAGAGATTCGGAAGGACAGGATTGTTATCAATGTTGTGCTTATCATTTCTCAGAAGAAAAAGAAACTTTAATTCCTAAAGTTTATCTCGAAGATGGTGCTCATTTTAGTATGGGTGGGCATCAAGTTGTTACTATAAATTTACCTAGGATAGGAATAGAAGCTAACGGCAATGAAGAACTTGCTTGGGAGATAATGAGGGATAGGATGGATTTATCTTCTAGATTCCTTAGAATTAAAAGAGATTTAGTTAACGACTACGCCAAAGGGGGTAATTTATCTTTTCTAACCCAGGATTTTATGGGAAAACCATTTGTCGATTTAGATAGTTTTGCATTGGTTATTGGTTTCGTTGGTATGAACGAGTTCGTTCAAGCTATGACTGGTTTTCAACTACACGAAGATAGATCAGCTCATCGATTAGGAGTTAGAGCATTAGTTGAATTGGAGTCTATAAAGGATTATCTAAGTAAAAGAGATTCTATTAAGTATTCTATAGCAAGAACGCCAGCAGAATCAACAGCATCTCGTTTTCCGTTACTTGATATGAAGAAATTTGGAGAAAGAGCGGAAAAACTGGTAAAGGGAGATAAAACAAATTGGAAACACCTTTATAATAGTAAAGGGAAAACAGGAGTTCCGGTCTACTACACCAATGGTTTTATGGTCAATTATAGAGCGCCAATTCCTCTCCATCAAAAAATCAAAATTGAAGAGATGAGTTTTCCGATACTAAGTGGAGGCAATATATTACACGTATTCTTGGGTGAATCCAATCCGGAAGTAGGAGCTCTTATGAAGATAACCGAAAAAATAGCAAATACAAATGTGGGTTATTGGAGCTACACAACAGATCTTAGCGTTTGTAACAGTTGCGGAAGAACATATCCTGGAATTTTGGATGAATGTATAAATTGTTGCTCAACTTCAATTGACTACTATAGTAGAATCACCGGTTATTACCAAGCAGTTAGGGCGTGGAACGCGGGAAAAGTCCAAGAATTAAAAGATAGATATAGAGTTATGTAAGGCGATAGTTATGACAGATCTACTTAAAATATTAGAGGAAAACGGTATTGATACTACCAAGATACCAATTAATATAAGAGGATTCTCAAGAAATAAAGATTTTTCCTCTTCGGAAGAAAGGGAAATTATTAAGTTTCTCTATAGTAAAAATTTTTCAACGGAAAAAGTTATTGACGTTCTCCTTAATATACCAACGAACGGTAAATACGACAAAATTCTCCTTCGTGAAAGGGTTGAATCTTTTTCCAATGATTAAATTTAAATATTACGTTTTATTTTTATTTTCATAATTACTATTTTATTCAATTATGGAGCGATATCTATGCTAAGTCCCGAAGAACTCACTGTCTCGCAGATAAACGATAAAGCGTTAAATAGAACCGGAGATTTTGGTATAAAGTCGAACGTACAAGTTCTAAAAATAGAAAAGAAAAAGAATCAAAGTGGTAAATTTCAACTAAATATTCAATTGGGTGATATAACTGGAAGCGTCAATGGTATAAAATTCATAAATAATGACGATGATGAGAAAGAATGCGATAATATTTTTCAAATTGGTAATGTAATCGAAGTACAAGGGGTTTACAGTGGTAAATGGAAAAATTTAACTATTAAAATCGCTAGAAACCTCTCAAAA
>JAEORV010000424.1 GCA_016840695.1 Promethearchaeota archaeon | reverse complement strand
CCTAATTAATCTTGAAGATGATGAGAAAAGTAAAATTATAAAAATCTTTAATATTATCAACAACAAAATAATAAATAGTAGAGTAAATGCACGATTCTTAAAAAATAAGCATTTAGAGAAACAATTTTTAGGAATACTATATATTAATAAGAATTCAAAAATCAAGGTTTTAAAAGAGAGCGATGAATTTTTACTTTCAAATGATAATACTACGAACATTTTTGAGCTTTATAGCATTCAATTAGAGTTATTGAGTGAAAAATATGCTTTTCTATACGATTTTACTAAATTGGTATATAATTTTAAGAAATTTGGATTTCTGATTTTAAATTTTAGAATGAATTGTAATCAAGGAATTGTTTTCACTCCCTATTTCGTTAATATAAAAAACCTAACTGAAAAAATCACCAATCTCGGGAAAGAAATTAATGATTTTTTTAATCAGACTCTTTTGAAAAAACAAAATATCTGCTTAAAGAACGTTCCCCTGCTCTTATGGAGAGGTAATATCTTCACTGATTATTATAATTTTACTGCATTCATCGATTTGTTTTCACAGAGTTCTCAATATGATTTTAATGACTTGAATAATTTTAATTCTCAATTTGACCAATCTCTTTTTAAAAATCAGATCTCTTATAAAAGAATCAATCCGAACTTACTGTTTATAAATCAAAATTCATTGTTCATCGCAATTGATAAATTTGCTCCTCAAATATTATTGAAGCTCCTTAAAAAATTTCATGCGAAATATTATATTTTCTTACTTATCCTAGATGAAGAAGTATATGAAGAAGTTCTAAAAATTGATAAAATTGACTTTCTAAGTAATATAAAGGTGTTAAATACAGCAAAATTTTTGGCTCTGGATTTTAAAGTTTTTAAACAAAAAAAAATACTAGAAAATCCCCAGATCAATAGCAATATCTTGAGCTGAATTATCTGGATGAAGTTTAACAAAAGCTTTTTTTTCCCCTTTAGGGGTGATTAAAGTATTAATCTTGATGACTTTAACATTGTGTATTTTCTCAATGGCATTTTTAATTTTATTTTTATTTGCCAGTCTATCAACAATAAAAACAAGTTTATTCTCTTTTTCAATGAGATCAAATGTTTTCTCCGTAATTAGCGGTCTCTTAATAACTTTATAAAATCTCTCCATTTTAAATCATGCCCTCATATTTGTTCAATTCTTTAAACGCAGATTGCGTCCAAAGTATCATTCTCCCGGGATTTCCCCCCGGTGCTATATTATCAATCGATAGGTTATCAATTTTGATAATATCTGTCCCAGGGATGTTTCTTGACGCTTTCACTATACCAAAATCGTCTTTGATCACTATTAAGATTCCTTTTTTTGTTTTATATTTGCGACCTCTAGTTTTTCCCCTTCCTGCTCTAATTTTTTTACCATCTTTTACTTTTAATAATTCATCTTTTAAACCAAAATCGCATAAGAGTGAGTAAATACTCTCTGTTTTTTTTATTGTTTGGATCTTATCATCAACTACTAAAGGAATATCTGGAACATCATTGACAAGATGCCCCCTTTTTTCTACCCAATATCGATCACCTGAAGCAGAGATTGCTGAGATTATCGATAATCTCCGGGCTTTTTTATTAATCTTTTTTTCTAATTGCTTTTCAGCCTTAATAGGGTGGGTTCTCCTTCCCCCTTTAGCAAAAGGAACACGCCCTACATTTCTTGCAGTAGGATATCCAGATCCCTTTAATCGAGGAGCTCTTGACAAACCATGCCCTGTACCCCATCCTTCCGCGGTATTCCTTAACCCTGCTCTCGAATCTCTTCCTTGTGCTTGTTTATTTCCACTTTGAAACGCCTCATTAGCCTGTAAAACGAGATCTTTCCTTACTTTCACATTAAATACTTTTGGCTTATCGATTACTTCTTTCTCTTTAACATCCAAATTATAAATCCTTATTTTTTCCATAAAATCACGCTTTTAGGTAAATTTATTTTCTTTGTTGACTTTCTCGGTTAATAAAAGTAATTTCTGGAGATTTTACTTCGAAAGTTTTCAAGGGTCTTATGGTTTTTCTTATTCTAATTAATCTTTTTTTTGGTCCTGGAATTGAACCCAAAAGCATTATATAATCTCCTTTAATCTTTCCATATCTTATAAATCCCCCTTTTGGGTTTATCTCTTCTTCATTTTCTCCTATTACCATAATACGCTTATGGTATTCGGTTCTTTGATGGAATCCTAATTGTCCTGGTCGAGGAACTGTATAAAGAACTCTGGCTGGATGCCATGGGCCTATACACGCAACAGCTCTTCTTACCTTACTATTTTTTCTCGTTAAAATTCTAATCCCAAATCTTTTAACCGGTCCTTGAAATCCTTTACCCTTGGTAACGGCTATAATATCAACTAGATCACCTTCCATTAAGATATCTCTTGCTCTAATTTCTTTTCCTAGTTTTTCTAAGGCGTAATTTATACCTTCAAAAGGCCCTTCATGTAAGCTTAATTTGATCTCAATAATGTCTGGTTTTTTTCTTGGTAGAGAAGTATTGTAAGGTTGAGTTTGAAAAATACCTCTAATCTCGCTTGTTTCATTTACATTTTTTAGAAGAGTATCTTTAATTTTTTTGAAATCATAGTTTTCTAAATTAGGAATATTTATTTTTCTAGATAGATAATCGCTAATTTCATCAGCAAAAATTTCACCAGCGATAAATCTTCCATAATCATCTTTATTATAGATTCTAATCCCTATAAGGATTAAAGGAGGGACCTCTATGATAGTAACGGGTTTCATTAATTCTTTTCCATAATATGGACTGTTCTTTTGATCTTCGATATAAGTTATATGGGTCATGCCAGCTTTAAATCCTGCGAAACCAAGAAAATTTGTGTCTTCAGAGGTATCTATCCAATGTCTTACACGCCCTTTCATTGTAGCAGCTCTCTTCCTAGGTAGGTATGCTAAAGAACCATGCCTTGGAGCGTGTTTTTTGCGATGTGCCATAAATTATCACTTACGATAAGAAATATTTTAAAATAAATAAATTTTGTGATTACGCTTGAAATACATGCCAAATAGAAC
>JAEORV010000423.1 GCA_016840695.1 Promethearchaeota archaeon | reverse complement strand
AACACAATAATTATATTAATTTTTAAACCACGAGGAATACTATTTCAAGCTGATTAAAAAATTAATGTATAAAAACAATTTAATAAAACGAAAAAAAAGTGTTTGTCAAATGTTAGACTGGACAATTAGTTTAGGAATAATAGTAGGAATATTAACAGTTGTTTTAGCTGTTATATGGACATTATGGCAAGAAAAGAAAGGAGGAGGTTAAAATGGCCGCTGGAGATGAAATAATATTTTGGACGGTTTTAATTGTATATCTCGCTTTCTTAGCCATAGCTGGAATATTTGCTAAGAAGAAAACAAAAACACTTGAAGATTTCATGGTTGCTGGCCGAAAAATAGGACCTTTATTACTTGGATTGTCCTTTGGTGTTACGTACTTTTCAGCAGTAATGATTGTTGGGGGAGGACTTCAATCCTGGATATGGGGTCTTGGTGTTGTCTGGATCGCATCTATAGATGTTTTGGTTGGTGTCTTTCTCGTATTCGTATTTTTTGGAGGACGGACAAAGTCATTAGGAAAGCATTTTGAATCGATGACTGTACCTCAATTCATCAGTAAGAGATATGAAGATCCAAAACTACAGACTTTTACTTCTATAGTGATTTTGTTCTTTGAAACTATTTATTTGGTTTCTATCTATATGGGATTAGCCGTATTATTGTCAGTTATCTTTCCTACAGCCGCTTCAATAACAATAGGAACTGTAACCGTTAGTATACCGTATTTAGTCTCAGTTGTTCTCTGTGGAGTAATTACAATCATATATCTAACAGTTGGAGGTGCTCATGGTGCAATTTGGACTGATGCTGTTGAAAGCGTAATAATGCTGGTTGGAGTTCTTTTAATCTTCTTCGCAGGGATTATAGCTGTCGGTGGATTTACTGGATTAACAACTACATTAGGTTCAATAGATCCAGATTTGTTAGTTTTTCCTGGTGAAGGAGGAATAGGACTTATTGGTTATATTCTAGTAACCTCTTTTGGAGTCTGGGGAATGCCTCAAATGATCTCTCGATTTTACACCGCAGAAAAACAAAGATCTATTAAATGGGGATTAGTTATTTCCTGCTTTTGGGCGTTTATTGTAGCTATCTTTGCATGGTTTAATGGCTCAATTGCTCGAGCCCTTCAAGCTCAAGGGTATCCTGGAATGGCTTCGGCAAATCCTACGAATGCCGTACCCGTGTTAATGGCTGCAGTGTTACCTTCGGTGCTTGCCGGCTTGTTTTTAGCTGCTGTAACTGCAGCTTCGTTAACGACTGGAGAAAAAGTAATAATGATTGCGGCGAGTGGTTTTTCCATAGATGTATATCAAAAAAGGACAAAATGTTCTGATGATCAAGCGTTAAAAGTGACACGCCTTACTACCTTAGTAGTGGTTGCTGTAGCAGTTGTTTTGGCGATTCTACAACCTGATGCAGTACTTGCATTATGTATGTTTGCGTGGTCTGCAATGGCGGCAGTAATACTAGTTCCATATGTCTTTGGACTATTCTGGAAAGGAGGAACTGCTAAAGCTGCATTATATAGTGGAGCTGCTTCGTTTATCGTTGCTATCATGTGGAAAATAATATTCCGTGGTGGTTCACTTTGGGCAATGGTCGGTGGATCGGGAGCATGGGCGATTTGGGGATCTCTTGAAGGAGTTGTTCTCTTGGGGCAATGGCACGAGTTCATCATTTCTCAGGTAGTAGCATTAATTGCATTCCCATTAATCTCGATGTTAACAAAAGACTCTAAGCCATCTGCAGAATTCCTTAACGAAATCTTTTCTGTAATGAAAAAATCTCATACTGAGGAATAATAAATCTGAATTTTAATAATTCAAAAAATTTTTTTTTTTATACTATTATAATATAAAAAAGGAAGTATAGAGTGGAGATTAAAACTAATTCTTTTTTGTCATCATTTTTAACCATCCTTTATATCCATCGGGACGATCTCTGATGTCTTGAGTTCTGATTGCCTTTCCTTGTTGCCTAGGAAGGGTTCCAGGATCAAAAATAGAAACATTGATACCCAAGAAAGTTGCTTCTCGTAGATTCTTTTCTAATTCCTGTTGTGCTTTATTCTTATCAACACCTGGATTAACCTCAACATTCACTGTTACTGTATCCATCACGCCGACAGTGTGATAGACTATCAAGTAAATGTCAGTGAAGTATTTTGATAGATTGAATATTTCCTCTTCTAGCATCGAAGGATAGACATTAACACCTTTAATAACGTGCATGTCGTCCTTTCGACCCTTGATTCTGTCCATCATAAAACCAGTTCTTCCGCACGGACACTCGCTCTTATGAAGTGCTGTAATGTCACCAGTTCGATATCTGAATATTGGAAGCGCTTCTTTGTGAAGGCTGGTCATTACTAATTCTCCTGTCTCTCCTAAAGGTAGAACTTCTCCAGTTTTAGGATCTATTATTTCAGGGTAGAAATAATCAGACCAAATATGCAGTCCGTTTTGCTCTTGACATTCTACTGAAGGACCGGGGCCATAACATTCAGTCATCCCCCAATTATCGTAGGCCTTTATTCCTAGGCGGTCTTCAATGGTTTTTCTCGTTGATTCTGCCCATCCTTCAGCTCCAAACATTCCATACTTGAGATATAAATCTTCTTTTTTCACACCTTCTTCTTCAATAACTTGCGCTAATCTCAATCCAAATGATGGAATGCCGTGAATGGCAGTGACTTTGAAGTTTCTAAAGAATTCAAGTTGTCGGGACGTCATTCCTGGACCAAATGGGATCAGCATTGCGCCTAAAACTGTACATCCTTGAGCGTATCCAAAACCTCCTGTAAATAAACCCGCGGAAGTCGTGTTTTGGAAAACATCTTCTTTTGTCATGCCTATTGCTGCCAAATTTCGAGCACATAGATAACTCCAATCGTCTAGATCTTGTTGATTGTAGAACCCACAAGTAGGTTGATGACCTGAAGTGCCGCTTGTAGCGTGCATTCTGACTAAATCTCCTTTAGGTGTGCATATTAATTTATCGGGAAAGCTCTCGAGAAAATCCCTTTTTAACATGTAAGGAACTTTTTCAAAATCTTTCACTGATTTA
>JAEORV010000422.1 GCA_016840695.1 Promethearchaeota archaeon | reverse complement strand
CTCTAATATCTTATTAGCCGTTATGGTTTCAGGACTTGCTGAATCAACATCATAAAGCCAGCTAGGATCATAAATTTGACTAGATTCGCTAATACTGGGTTTGATCATAGGAATGATGGTATCAAATTCATCGAGATAGAGAACACTACCCAATTTTGATTGTTCCATCAAGATTTTCAACATCATATATGCATAAGCTTTTTTTTTCAAATCTGAATTTAATTTTAACCTCGCTAACGCTTTATAATCCATCAATTCTCCTAAAAGCCAGTTTTCAGCTTCTATTTTTTTATAGGGATCCAATTGATGTGTAGTGATAACATTTATTATATCCTTTAGAACGGTAATATCCTCAAACTCGTTATATAGTTCGTGAAATCCATTCCATTTGACTTTCTTGATATCCGCCACATGAAAAAAACCAAATTTCCTTTCTAATGCTCCCCATTCATTACATAATTGACTGGTGATATTTCTAAGAACTTTCACGCCCATTTCTTCGATGTATTTCGAATAAATATTGTAATAAAATCTACGATATACATTTTCTAAGGATAAATAAATAAGGTTGTAATAATACAATTTTTCCTTTAAAGCCCAAAAGAAATGAGTCTTTCCTGCGCCCACACCACCAATTATGGGCAATATGAAATTTTCATGGTTCTCAATTAATTCAACCACTGAATCTAAAAAGTTTTTCCTTGAGCGTATGATGCCTAAATCCTCCTTGATCTCACCTGTCGAGACAAATTTTTTAAAAGGATTCAACCCCAACCTTAATATATTCAAGAATTTTTGCTTTCTGTTTTCGTAAAGAAGCAATTTTTTCATCAGCTCATTCGTTTAAAGATTCAATGCCTAAAATGATGATATACTCTACGACCTTATCGTCAACATTCACTAAAGGTTCATAAGATGCTGCGAGTTCCTCATTTTGATCTCTCCCAACAATTAAACAATCATAAAAAACCGGATCACCCCTATGGTCAATTACAACCCTATCAGCTATGCAGATCCCATTAAAAATGACAGCTACCGGATTTTTAAGAATTTCCCCTTTAAAAAAATCGAGATGATCAATACCAAATGTATAATCATTAAAATACAATCCCGCGGTGTGCAACAAGTTTAGTGTATAGGGGAATGCATCAGAAAATTGGCCTTCATCGTATTGATTCATGATATCATCTGAGATGATGACTGAATATTCAATAGAAGAAAGGTCATCAATCCAAGAGAAATCAGATTTTCTTGAAAACGCTATCTTTTCATCTCCTTCCGTTTCAAACCCCACGATCAATCCTTTAGAAATAGTGATTTTATCGTCAGATATGCTTATGTTGTCAGAGAAAATGACGCTTTTTGATTCATTATTACATTTTGAGATGATAGAGCCTTTAAACGCTCCATTTTTTCGAATGTTCTTTATATTATCAAACAGTACTAAATTATCGTTATTGGTCATTAGAGTTAGATAAATTCATGTTTTTGCTTTATTCTTTTTAAAACAATAGATATGTTCTATATCAATATTAATATATTAATATTTACATAAATTATTTAAATATCTTGAGAAAATATCTTTTGAAAAATGAATCCGAATAGCACATCCCAGAGCTTGTCAAATCTTTCCAAGTCAGAATTATTACAAAGAGCAGAAAATTTTGTCTTCAGCACTGGATTAAATGATGGCGCTTCAAAATTATGTAGAGCAAATATTAAATATGGGATTGCCCAATTTCAATTAATCCAAGAAAAATATGGATTTGAACCAAAAGCTACATTCATATCTTCTCCCGACGAAACAATATCAAGAAATTTAACTAGATGGAACTCCGGATTGGGGTACGGGGGAAGGATCAATTGGGGTAATGGAACCGATAAAATTGTGTTTTTAAATACAAAACCAAATCAATGTGGAATTTTGGCTGGTGGTTTAGATGAACCTCCTGAACCTTACGATCTTATAAAGACAATTGATGAGACAAAAAATCTTGAGCTATATTATAAAGATATAAAATTGCAATGGGATTACGGTATTAGCAATCACTTCATTAATTGCTTTGAATCAAAAGATCTTTCAGATATTGATTTACCTCAATACATATTCTTCATTCACGGTAGCGCCCCAGAGATGCGGGACGATACTTATGGTCTTGGATTTTATTTTGATAAATCTAAAACTCTTAAAGAGCTAGCTATTGAAGAAGAAACCATTTTTGGGAAGCAATATATCTTGTTAGATGACGATGCAAGGCAATATATCGATTTTACTAATAAAGCATTGGAATTTTCAATGGTAAAAAGGGAAATGTTTGCTCATAATTTATTTGGGAATGATTTCTCAGTAATTTCAAATCAACCCCATCAGTTTTTAAAAGACTATAACAACATGTATTTAGGTTGTAATTGTACTGATATTAATTATAAATATTCTCAAAAAAACATTTTTCCTATTGCTCTAAGGGCAGATATTGCGTGTTATTTATTTAAAGGTAAAAAAAATTTATCAGAAATAACCATTAAAAATCAAGGATTTGTTGATAGAGCAGAAAGAGCGGAATTAATGGATTTATTGTTAAATGCTGATATATTACCACACGGAGGAGGTTATTTATTCCCAGATATAAAAGATGTTCACAACGTTTTAGAGTATAAACATCAAAGATATTTCTCCTGCTCAATGGTAAGAGATGTTAATAAATTTAAAATAATTCGAGATCCAAGTCAAATTCAATACGAATATAGGGGTAGAGATGTCGTTTTAAAAACCCTACAATTGGATTTAGGTAATATAATAGCCAAGTTAAACCCGATTTTTTCCTTGAAATTATAATTTTATTTTGTATAATAATTATCTAATTTTTGATCCAGGAGAAACATCCTTTTCTGGAGTTAAGAATGCTGCTGTTTTCCCATCTTCGGCAGCTAGGAGCATCCCTTGACTCTCAACGCCTCTTAATTTTCTGGGTTGTAAATTTGCAAGAACAACAATTTTTTTACCAATCAAATCTTCTGCTTTATAATACTCCGCCAAACCCGCAACTAAAGTCCTTTTCTCTGTTCCGATGTCAAC
>JAEORV010000421.1 GCA_016840695.1 Promethearchaeota archaeon | reverse complement strand
TAATTCTTGCATCGAAAACACTTGAGCGATGTTGAACATCTCGTAGAAATTGTTTACTCGAAAAATAACGGGATTTTGATCGAATACGGCGTCGTAAATCCTATCATTCCCTGCCATCGAGCCTGTATGACTTCTCACTGCGTTTGATCCCGTATAGCTCCGTCCATTTTTCAATATTATGACAGGTTTTGTCATTTTTTTGAGAATGTCAAATAGTTCTTTTCCTCTTTTCGTACCCTCAAGGTACATTGCAATTACTTTCGTGTCCGGATCGTTTTCGAGATATTCTAGCATGTCAACCTCGTCAACATCAATTTTATTTCCAAGCGTGATTGCTTTAGAAAAACCCATCATTTGACTTGACCCCCAATCAATATACATGTTTCCAAGGACTCCAGATTGGGCGATGATTGAAATCCCTCCCTTATATGTCTTGTTAAAATCGATCTCCGTGGTTGTAAAGTTGTTATTAAAATTAGTGATACCAACGCAATTTGGGCCAATTACCCTCACATTTGCTTTTTTACATATTTTCACTATTTCATTCTGGATGTCGATTAACTCCTTAACACCCGTTTCTGCAAAACCCGCGGATTCGATTATTATACCTTTTACGCCTTTTTCCACGCAATTTTTTACCGCTTGAAGAGCGTATTCGTTTCTTACGATAAGTATCGCTAATTCTATATCCTCTGGTATGTCCTTGATAGTCTTATAAGTGCGATGCCCAAATAACTCCTCCTTTCTAGGATTGACGGCAAAAGCGTTAAAATCTGATTCCAAGAGATACTTGGTAGTGGTATATCCAAACTTAAGTCTATCCGATGCTCCTATTATTGCTATTGATTTAGGATCAAAAAAATAGTCCAATTCTGTCATGATCTTCACAAACGCGATTGAGTAATTTACTATGCTAATGAGTTAAACATGAATTAATTTAAAGTTTTATCGTTTGAAATTATTGATATTTTTATACGAAGCTGTAGAAAGAAGGAAAATAGACTATTTTTAAAAAAAGTGCATGACAATATCTAATCCTGTTCAGTCGTTAAATGAAACTCGAAAAGTACCTACCATATGCCCAATTTGCAAAACAAAAAAAGACTTAGACTTACCAGCTTCGATAGTTAATCAAGCGTCAAATATTGCGACAATATCTTTACCAAAAGGATTAATATGCGATCATCACTTTCAGATGTTCGTGGATAAGAACTTCCAAGTGCGAGGGTATCAAAAAGTAGACCTCGAAATGGAACTAAAGGGGAATGATCAACAACAAAATGATAAAGAGCTGTTTGAAAACCTATTGTTGGATGGTAATTATCTCGAATACCGACCAAAAAATCTACAGCAACAGGAAGAATCAGCACCACCAAGAAATAGAAAGACGAGTATGAGGAAAACAATGAGTAATGAAGAAATATATGAAGAATTCTGGGAATTCATTGCTGATGATAATGCAGAGTTTCAAGATTTTATTTTGAAGGATGAAAGAAGAAAAAAAAAGGAATAAATCTGATAAACTATATAAGTTCGTGGTTTTTACTGACGTAATTTTTAGGTATGAGGTTTAAAGTTTTTAAATGATAAAATTAAAGATATATTTAATCACCTTAACTTAGACATGTATGGGGTTATTTTGAATCATGAAAACAAATATTAGGCATTTAAATAAATATAAGCTATTGGCCTATACAAGTACTATTTTATTCATATTTATAATATTTCCAATTATAAGTGGTGTTCTGTCATTCGAATCAACTAAAGAGCAGGCAGAGCCCTCAATAATAAAAACTTCACAAATTGACATATCCGATATTGAATTCATACAAAATAATGCTTCCGTTTTATATTTTGACCCGATTGCCTTAGAATACAAACAGAGCTTCAGTTCTGGCCAAGGAGCTTTTGAATTAAGGATTTATACCCCTAAATTGGCTTGGAATCAAAGGTTTAAAGTTGAGCTAGCAGGCTACGCTCCGTTTTTTAAGATGGATATCGCATACGATATCACCATGCTTGATGATATACCAATAATAGGCCCGTTATTAGGTCCTATCATCCCAGATGTGCTTTTTCTTAGGCTTGTACCAGATTCTTCGAACCAATTAATTTATCATCTAAATGAGGATTACTATAATAGCGAAGGAGGTTATTATTCTCTGAAAGCTTCTCCCGATGATGAGTATGTATGGAAACCACAGATCTTTTTAGGAGATATAGACATTAGCTGGGCATTACCTATTGTTGAGGTAGTATTAAATGCAACTTTACCCGTGTCTTTTGATGTGAACGATGTTAAATATGACATCACAAATCAATTCAAGATTACGGCAGAACAGTGTCTTTTTGGATGGTGGATTTTTAAAAATAATATAAATTTTATATACAAGGGAACAACCATTAGCTACTTGGAAATTGCCGTTTCTAACGAGGACTTTACACCCCCAATATGTAGTGTCCCAGCAGTATCTAAAGCTTTTGCGGGAGCTAATTTCGAGATTAAAGTAGATATTGTTGACGAAGAATTTGGATCTGGAGTTGACGAGAGCTCAGTGTATATGGTGTATTCTGTTGATGGAGGAGGTTGGCGTAGAAGAGCATTTCTACTATTTAGCGGATCATATTACGGAGATCTTCCACAAGAAATGCTTGCGATGGAAATCCAATACTACATTGAATTTGGAGATATCGCAGGAAACATTGCTAAATCCCCGATATATGTGATTCATACGGAATTTTACGCCATGGGGAAATTTGGAATCCCTATAGGAGGAATACTACTCACGGCGGGAATTGTTGGAGGGATCACAGGTATTTATTATCGTAGAAATGCTCCCATAACAAACATGCCATCTCGAAGGAAGCTTAAATCTTTACGAGAGAAAACTCCATCTAAAAATAAACAACCATCAGAGAGCCCTAAATCCCTAAAGAGTATAAAATCTTCAAGAGCTGATACAATTGTTATAAAAAAGCCTGAAAAATATTTGAAATATATTTGGCCTCATAATAGGGAACGATTTATTAAATCTATAGAACAGGAGCGTGTTCATAATGGGTAAATATTCGAATTG
>JAEORV010000420.1 GCA_016840695.1 Promethearchaeota archaeon | reverse complement strand
GGGTTACTAAGAACTGTTCCCAAATGGCAGAAACCACTTGCAAAGATTCTATTACAAAAAATGGATAAAAGTGGGAAATACGATCTTCAGGAAGGCTATAATCTTGAAGCAGCGAATATCATAAAACCCGTTCTCAAGGAATATGCTGTACCTTTAATATTAGTAGGCGGTCTTCGAAGACTTGCTCACATGGAAGAAATAATCATGAATGACCAGGCGGATTTCATTTCACTCTGCCGGCCATTTATAAGAGATCCCCTCTTGTTAAAAAAATTTAAGGAAGGGAATAAAAACAAATCAGATTGTATATCGTGTAACCAATGTTTGTCAGCAGCGGCCTCAGAAATCCCCGTACGATGCTATGTAAAAAAGTTACCATCAAAAGCAGAGACTGAAAAGAAGAAAGAGGAAATTCCTTTATCAATCTAAATCTATTTTTTTTTATATCTTTATTCATTGAGAAAAATATACTTATGAGCAATTTTTCTCTTGTCCTTACCGGCGAGAATATGGATGTGTTTGATTGTGTTTAGCGATTCCTTGTTAAAATTATCTAAAGGAATGTGGATTAATTCCCGATTTTTCACTCCCGCTAGCGAGAAAAAATATTTCCTTGGAGGCTTTGCTGCCAGGTAAACTATATAACGTTCCTTTGAATAAAGGATGCCCGCTTTCAAGAGCCGTTCGGCTTTAGTTTTAGTATCGTAGAACTCGTAATCCATATAAGATCGAAAGATTTCCTTCATGGTATGCGGTGGATAAATCGACAACATTCCTCCGATTTCCACGTGAGAGATTCCCGGACCAATTAAATAATCTCCGGGATAAGTAGAATAAAGAGCTAAATTGCTTTCTCTATCGTGTTCTGCCCACCAAGAAAACTTGTAAGGGTATTTTTCGATTTCACCGTCGTCTTCGTCGAATATAACGATGAGCGTGTCGATTTTCCCTTGGAGTTGTTGTTCGTTTCGGACGAATATCTTTTTCTTGAACGCCCAGTTTCTAATAGTTTCTTTTATTGCAATTCCATCCATTAAGCTCGATTTAAACTCTTCGATTTTAATTCTCTGGTTCTTTAAATTCTTTTTCGCCTTTTTCCTGATGAAAGCAAAATAATCTTCTTCAAGAATATCCTCGGGAGGATAAGATACAGTTTCCCAGTTTTTATCTTCCCACTCGTCTCTCCATTGCCCAAGATATTCTTCATCTGGGCGTTTTCTCAAGGGAACATCGTCTTTTTCATTTCCGTAGCTATAAGGGTGGTGTCTTCTTAGTTTAATATGCTTCCCGCTTGGATCGATTCCACCTTCCACGCTTAGTTTCATCGTTTCATACTCATTGCTGTCATCGTCGTAAGGGTATTTAGTTGCTTTCTCGTACACTTTCCACCCATAATCGTCGTCAACGATATTTTTAGCCGAAACAATCAGGTGAAATAAATGGGGTAAAAGTCTATGTTCTGTCAATGCTAGGTTCCTAGAATATTGAAAGAGGGTTTTAGATTTGTGTAAATCAATAAATTCTTTAAATTCCTCTTCGTATTCTCGTTTTGACTTTAATAAAATACTCCTTAAATTCTCGATTTTATCATAAGAATTAACAATTTCATTGATTTCATCTACTGATCCAACTTTATCCAGGATATTATACAAGTGCTTTTCTTTAAATTTCAACCATCTATAGGTGTAATATGGCAATTCTCGCAAGAGAAATCGCGCATCAGAACTTTTCACGTTATAAATTTGCACGTGTTTGTGGGGTATGAGGTCTATTTCAACATCCTCTATCTCTTCAGGGTTTTCCAAATAATATTTGATGTTCTCCCAATGTACCATTCCTACGATCAAAAGGATTCTATTATACAAGGGCATCATCCTTTTTAAATGACTTGCCATGTACTTTTCTCTCAAAACATCCTTTTCTGCAAAATCATGTTTTTTTTCAAGATCTTTATGGTCTTCGAAATAATCGTCTAAATTCACCGTGTTTCTAAGCTCCTTTTTTCGAGTGATATATTCCTCGTTATAATTATCCACTATTTTATCATAAAATGTGGATAATCCAATTTTATTGATGGAGTAATCGTCCGGAAGTTTCAAGCTAGGAGGAGCGTAATCCTTCACCGAAAGATCGATAAAATCAACTGGAATGTCGTGTTCAATACTTATTTTAACTCCTTCAATGATTGAATCGCCAGGGTCGATAGGAATGAAATTAAGTTTTCTTGGATTTAAGCTATCAGCGTATCCTAGAAGTGACAAAAAGGGTAATCTCTTGATCGATTCCACGACCTCTTCCCTCACGTTATTTGGTAATTCTACGGCGATCAAGTCCGGAGAGACCTGAAAAAAAGCCTTGTTCACGAGTTTGGCAAATTCAATCCTGGAATGAAAGGTCGGGATCACGTGGATGTTCTTATACTTGATAAAAGGTGTAGTATCCATTAGAATCTATTCGTTTATTCTTAATTAAGAATAAGCAATGCTAAATAATAACGTTTCTCCCCTATACTAATTTTTTTCTTCCTATTCGAATGCCTTGAGGATTCCTTCAAATCGGTCTTTGACCAATCCTTTCAAGATATCGTCTGTATGAGTCAAAATATAGAACTTCTCGTCCATTATCCCTTTAAATATTATGTCAGCAGCTTCATTTGGCTTCATTGGGGGTTTCCCTTGTAAAAGATATTTCTCTAGTTTTTCTTTGACCTCATCTATTTTTATATCTTGAATTACTTCGCTAGGATCGTTTTTCCATTCTTTTGGACGATTCCTGTTGTTTAATATTATCTTCGTGTCAACCATTCCAGGACATGCAACAGCCACTTTAACTCCTTTATTTACAGTTTCAAGGTCCTCCTTTAAAGATTCGCTTAAGGAGATGATAGCATGCTTGGAAACGCCGTAAGTTGCGGCTCCAGCAAGTGCCCCAAATACTAGTCCTTCAATGGACGAGGTATTAATAACAAGGCTCTCAAAGTCTTGTTCTAACATTTTTGGAACGAAGTATCTTATCCCATAAATGACTCCGAAAAGATTTACTCCCAATTGCCACTGCCAATCTTTTATAGTGTAGTTCCA
>JAEORV010000419.1 GCA_016840695.1 Promethearchaeota archaeon | reverse complement strand
ACATAAAAGAAAAGTAGACGCGATCTCTGAAATGGTTAGAAATGCGTACGATAACGCGAAGTCGGGAGAATATTTCTCTCTAAAAAAGGCGAGCGTTTCCCACATGGCTCCACAACCAGATAATCCGATCTATAGCGATAAGCAGATAGATGTTAAGTCACTTACAGAAATTATTGAGATAAACACGGATACGAGGACTTGTATTGCAGAAGCAGGGGTTACTTTTGTTAGGCTTGCAAGAGAAACCTTAAAGTATGGGCTCGTACCGCAATGTGTTTCCGAGCTCAAGGAAATCACGATAGGCGGGGTAGTAGCAGGATGTTCAGTTGAATCCATGTCTTTCAAGTACGGGGGATTTTTCGATTCCTGTGAAGAAATAGAGATTGTGACAGGAAAAGGTGACATAATGTTATGCACGAAAAGTGATAACCATGAAATATTCGAGATGTTGCACGGGAGTTTCGGAACGATTGCAATCATCACGCTCCTGAAGTTCAGGCTCGTTCCAGCAAAAGAGTGCGTCCGCCTCGATTACATCCATTACGATACTTTTAGTGAATACTTGGAAGCTATCAAGCAACACTACGAAAAGCAGGATATTGAAATGATGGACGGGCTTATCTTCTCTGAGAATATGAACGTGCTCTGCGTTGCCAGCTTCGTTAATGAGGAGGAAGCTCCTTACAAGAGTAAATATTTCTATGATATTTATTACAAAAGTGCGATGAAAAGAAAGAGAGACTTCCTCTCCACCATAGACTATTTTTTCAGGTATGATGCAGATTGCCACTGGTCGATACGGAATGTTGCTGGAGGAATTTTTGAGAATAAAGTAGTCCGGTGGTTAACAGGCCCCTTTATACTTGGATCGACAAATATCCTTAAGATCAGCGAACGATTACCCTTTTTAACTAAGAAGGGGGGAGAACCGGACGTGATTGTTGATGTCTTCATACCAATCACTCACGCGGAAGAATTTTTCAATTGGTACCTGGAGATATTTGATTACTTCCCGGTTTGGATCGTCCCTTACCGCATGCCAAAAAACAAACTAGATGGGTACAAGTTCTACCCGTGGCTCAATCAAGACATGATCGCTCCCATCGAGGATGAGCTATTCATAGATTTTGCCATCTACGGATTCGAGCAAAAAAGAAAGGGATTTAACTTCTATAAAGCGTTAGAAGAAAAGGTTCATGAGCTCAGGGGAATGAAAACCCTAATAACTCACAATTTCTACGAGGAAGACTTGTTCTGGAAGGTTTATAACAAGAAATTATACGATAAAGTGAAAGAACGAACGGATCCCAAGAACCTATTTCGAAACTTGTACGAAAAGACGAATTATAAAAAAAAGACTGAAAAGACGAAAAGAC
Organism: Promethearchaeota archaeon; assembly: GCA_016840695.1. GTDB lineage: Archaea > Asgardarchaeota > Lokiarchaeia > Sigyniarchaeales > SOKP01 > FT1-020. The sequence goes on along the minus strand of JAEORV010000419.1, from coordinate 1,707 downwards.
TGAAGGTAGGCATACCACGGTCCCTGTATTTCTACAAGTATTTTCCATTATGGGAAGGAATGCTTACAAGTCTTGGTTGCGAAGTTATTGTGAGTCCAGAAACAAACAAAGAAATTCTTACCAACGGATCTAATCAGTCTGCAACCGATTTATGCATTCCAGTCAAGATTCATTATGGTCATGTGAATTATCTATCGAGAAATCACCCCGATCTAGATTTTATATTTGTTCCAAGACTCATTAGTAATAGTAAAAATCATTATTATTGTCCGAAATTCCTGATCCTGCCAGATGTCACCCAACACTCAGCAGTTTCTAATATTCCCGTTATTGAATGGACTTTTAATGCCAGGGAACATTCAATGATGAAATCAGCAATAAATTTTGGAAAAAAATTAGATAAATCAAAAGAAGAATCAAAACTTGCGTATGAAAATGGATATAAAAAACTTGAAGAATTCCATGAGTTGATTGAGGATGGAATTCTTGTTCCTGATGCACTTTACAAAATGTATCCTTTTGAAAAATATCCAAATTATAATTTTAAGAAAAGGTTTCGACCTAAACTTAACAAAGATTATGAAAATTATCCACTTTCATTAATGGTTCTTGGTCATCCATACAATACTTATGAACCAATTATTAATCATGGATTAATGGATATTCTCAAATCCAATTTTGTTGATGTTGTAACTGTTGAAAATGCTCCAAAGGAAATCTTCTCAAGAAGAGTTGAAATTGATGATAATCTTGTCAATTTCTGGGATAATGAAGACGAGTTGCTTCAATTATCTGATTTTGTTATCCATAATAAAAAAATCGACGGGGGTATTTTTCTAATTAGTTTTGCATGTGGTCCTGATTCTTTAATTCAAGAATTGGTAATGCAGGATTTTGATTTAAAAAATAAGCCTTTTATTGATCTCACATTAGATGAACACACTGGAGAATCTCAAATAACTACAAGAATAGAATCTTTTATCGAAATGATAAGGAGGAAGAAATACAATTGAATGAACCAGAATTTATCAAGAATATTCTTTCGGATGAAGTGGAGGACAAATTATATTTAGGAATCGATGTCGGAAGTGTCTCCACGAAAATGGCAATAATTAATGAGAGAAATGAATTATTATTTGCCACCTGGACCAGAAATGATGGGTCTCCCATTGTTTCTACGCAAGAAAATCTAAAATACATGGAAGAAGTACTTCCCGATAACATCGAAAAAAGTATTTGTGGTGTTGGGACAACAGGCTCTGCTAGGTATTTAATAAAAGCTCTGATCGGTGCAGATATAGCAAAACCTGAAATAATTGCTCATGCAATTGGAGCTTCAGCTTATACCCCTGACGTGAGAACAATTCTTGAAATCGGGGGACAGGACAGCAAGGTTATATTGATGAAAAATGGCATCGTAACAGATTTTAACATGAACTCCGTGTGTGCTGCCGGAACTGGTTCTTTTCTAGATCACCAAGCAATTCGGATCAAGGTTCCAATTGAGGAATTTGGGGATTATGCTCTTCGGGCAGAAGAGGAGGTTTCAATTGCAGGACGATGCACAGTTTTTGCCGAATCTGATATGATCAGTAAACAGCAAGAAGGATATTCTAAAGAATCAATTATCAAGGGATTATGTAAAGCTCTTGTGAGAAACTACTTGAATAATGTTTGCAAGGGTAAAAAATTGTATCCTCCCTTCGT
>JAEORV010000418.1 GCA_016840695.1 Promethearchaeota archaeon | reverse complement strand
AATTTTGGTCAACAAAAGATATCCCCTTTTCAGATAACGCAGATCTGAAATCCTGGTTTTCAATTAATTCCTCCAGAACCTGAGGAAGATTGTCAATATTCGCATTCACGATCGGAATTTCCGGGAACTCTTTTAGAATATCATCAGACAAAAAACAAATTACTGGAACTCCCAAGGATAAAGATTCTATCGAAATAACTCCGAAAGCACCATTTAATAATTGATCGATAACAATATCGGCTTCTTCTCCAATAAACCTCATTAACTCTTTATGGGGGAGATTCTCTAACAAATGCAAGTTTACCGAGATTCCTTTTATTTTTAATTTTTCTACAGCCTCTTCAATATATTTTGTTCCTTTTAAGCCCCTATTTGTCGGAGCATGAACAATGTTGATCCCTTCATGGGATTTTTTTGATAACTTTTGGGATGGAACGACCGATCTTCCAACCCAGATATTGTGAATAATTTTCTCTTCCTTAATCACCTGCCTCGCATGAATCAATAAGTCTTTTCCAACAATGCAATAATCGAACCACAATTGCTGCCAATACATCCTGGCTTTTTTCAAAAAATCAATTTGCGAGAGATTTTTAGGGATAAGAGAATATGAATAATATGCATTATTCCTAGCTTGCAATGAATTTATGCGAATATCACTTCCAAGATAATGCATAATAATTTTCTTATTAAAGATCTTCAAGATTGGTAAATCTAAATTAAATGGAAGAAAAGATTTGCCAAAATAAAAATGAAAAATATCATATGCATGTATTGACTTTAAGAATAAGGAAACTTTCTCTTTAATGGACCTGAGTTTTCCAATTTTTTCAGTATGAATATTTAAATCACTATTCTGAAAAGCAGTATTGTCTTGAAAAACAATGAATCTTGATTCGGCTTGATAGTTTTTGCGCTGCCATTGGGCTAATTTTCCCCCAATACCACAAATATTTTCAGGACCATGAAATATTCTTGGTTTATTATTCATAGGATCTTTATACCAGATTTTTTATATTGCCTACAATTGCCGCAATGCTTACATAGGGAAATATGAAAATACCAGAAGATAGATTTCGGCAAAATTTATTCTATTCGATTTTTTTGTCTGTGTTCTAGATGTTGTTATTGCCGTCGATTATTATAATTTTATATCTGGTTAAAGTAATTCATCGATTAAGGATGATTAAAACGGTCATTTAATATTCCCAACTGAGTTTTAATGATTTATATTTACAGGATAACTAATTCAAAAATAAACTAATCATGAAAAAGCCGGTTTTTATTTTGGGGAGCCATAAATCAGGCACCACCTTGCTCAGGAGTTTGTTGGATAATACTCCTGAATTATTTACGATTCCAATTGAATCTCATATATTCGAGCACCTCGGTTATTGGGTAAATTATGCATTACGTCAACAACCACCAAAAGAAGTCTCTGTTGAAGAAGTATTAAATAGGATTGTTAGTGCAATTAATACTTCAAATAAAAAGACAAGCCAGTATACAAAATTTGGTGACGATGGTCTTCCCAAAAATGCATGGGATGTAGATTTATTTAGCAAGAAGCTCAATGCTTACTGTTCTGAAGAGCTTCGGCAGGGAAATATTTCAAAATTTATTTTTGGTTATTTTAAATCTATCTATTGGTCGCTTATTAATGAAAAACCACCAGAAGAACAACGCTTTGTAGAAAAATCAGTTGAAAATGCAGAATTTGCAAATCTTCTCAACTCTCTCATTGTTGATTGTAAATTTATCCATATCGTCCGAAACCCTTATGCTAATCTTGTATCAATAAGGAAATATGTTCAATTAAGAAAAGTTTACCCATTTCTGGGCACTATTGTCCAGGCAATGGAGAATAATTATTATTATGCCTCCATGAATTCCAAAACTCTTTCGCAGTATAAAGTTTTACGTTATGAAGATCTTGTCCTAAATACAGAACGAGAGATGAGATCTATTTCAGATTTTATTGAAGTTCCATTCCATGCAAACATGCTCAGCCCGACAATCCTTGGAAATCCTTGGAAGGGTAATAGCGTCAGCGGAAAATCTTTTGAATCCGTCTCCAGCGATCCTATTCATAGATGGGAGAAAACTATCAATCCAATTGAAATTTTCACGGTTAATCTGTTTTTTGACCATATACTAGATACGTTCAATTACAGTCAAATCCCCTATGCAAGTATTCCACTCAGACCGAATAAATTCGAAAATATTAGAACATATTTTGCAAACCGTTTTTATTTACTTACATCTCTCAAAGTAAAGAATAGTTACAAATAGTTTTAGAAAGAAAAATAATAATGAACTTTTTAGAAAAAATCTCCCTAATTTTAAAATATAAGGATATTCCTTTAGTTCCAAAGCGATTACTGAGAAGTGGGGTAAATCTGTCAAATCGAATATTTAAATCCTACCCATTGAAAACAAAATTTGATTTTTCGATTAATCCCGTCTTTATAGTAAGTGCAGGTAGGTCGGGAACAACCCTATTGAGAAGTATGCTGGCGGCTGGTGGAGAAATAGCTATTCCAGCTGAAGCACAAATAGTCCACAAACTCGTTGAAAGATTCCCATTCTTTTTCGATTTCGGGTGGGAAGGAGTGGTTCGGAATGTTATTTCATCATTTGAAGTTCATAATAATTTTCCGCTTTGGGACTTGGATTTAAGTCCACTTTACCAGGAATTGAAAAATACGCCTGCAGACCATCGATCCCTAGCATATATTATCAATTTAATTTATTGTGCGTATGCTACTGCGCACTTTCCTGAAGCAAAAATATGGGGTGATAAATCACCTTTACATACATATGGTTTAACAAAAATCAGGAGAGTATTCCCACAAGCTAAATATATTCACATGCTTAGAGATGGAAGAGATGTAGTCTCCTCGATGGTTAAGCGGCATGGAGATGATTTCTTATATGAAGGCATTCATCGCTGGAAGACGAGTATAAGATACGTGAATAGATTTAGAAAATCACTATCCCCTTCAAATTTTCTTGAAATAAGATATGAAAAATTAGTGACAGATCCGCAAACAGAATTGAAAAAAATTTGCGAATTTCTAAACATTAA
>JAEORV010000417.1 GCA_016840695.1 Promethearchaeota archaeon | reverse complement strand
TATATCCAAACCAGTAAGTATTTTATTCATAATCATTATTGCACTTAACATGGTTTCTTTAGGGATAATAATAACAGTGCGAATACATGAACCAGAACAGAGCACGAGTCCAACCGTAATGACTTGGAATATTCATAGCGGTTTTGGTTTTGATGATGTATTTGATTTTGATCGCATAGCTGAAGAAATAAGGGGATATGATCCGGACATAGTAGGTTTGCAAGAAGTAGACTTAGGCATCTTAAAAACCACCTTTATTGATGCAACATCATATTTTGCTCATAAACTCAACATGTATTATTATTATGGATTTACCTATTTTAAACATTATGGAAACGCAATATTGAGCAAGTATCCCATACGAGTTGCTGAAATAATTAAACTTCCACAAGCTAAACAATCTAACGAGCCAAGAGCCATGATAAGAGCGAAATTTGAAATTGATTCGGAAATATGGACATTCTTCATAACGCACCTTTCAACAAGCGAAGAGGATCGACTCCTTCAAGTACCTTACATTGTTGCTGAAATCGATAAAGAAATTGATTTTGAGAGGATTTGTTGGCTTGGAGATTTAAACTTTGAACCACTTTCTTTGGAATATTCTTTAATTAATAGTAGTAGCGCTTTAAAATTTACTGACACATATAAATCTTTACACGCCGATTTTGGTTATACTGGAGATTTTGACGAACATGCTACTCCTCATAAACGAATCGATTATATCATGTGTTCTCCTGATTTAACACCAATTACTAGCGTGATACATTGTTCTATTGCATCCGATCATTGTGCCTTGATTACACAATTTTGAAAGTTTTTAATTATAATACAATTGAAAAAAACAAAACAGAAAACTTGCTAAAAAGTTATTTATTTGCGTTTTTATTATTATTTCATCAAGGAAAAAACATGTAATAACATGCAAAAAAAAACGAGTTGAATAAAAATGGGAATGGTTGCGGAAACTAAAGACGAAACTGGAAGAGCTCCCTGGGATTATTTTAGTTGGGGGCATATTGCAATGGGTATCGTGTCGTTTTTACTATTGGTTTTGATAAATATCATACCAACTTATGTAGATCAAGCGTTAGTCTATATCATACCTTATTGGTGGATGTTGATCCTAACAATTGGAGTTGGGATTGGATGGGAGATTATCGAGAATACCATATTTGTTGAAACGGGATTGAAATTTGAAAACAGGAGGGATTCTCTTGTAAATGCCATATGGGACATCATTTTCGTGACTATAGGGGCATTATACATCTGGATTCTCAAGGGAATAATGGTGAATGTGATTAGTGTAAATTTGATCCTTGCGTTTTACACCGTTGGAATTGTATCTTTCATCGTAGTTATAATTGCGTTTCTAATCGGGAGAGCAATGACAAAATAAGAGAACCTTAAATCTTTAGAATATTTTTTATCTTAAATTTTTTATTTAATATTTATATTCTATGGAAATCCTAACCTTTAAGTTTTAAGTTATATAAACCAGATTAAGGGTGAAATGAAAAAAAAACATAATCTTAATTGCAAGGTGATATAAATAAATTCCATTGAAAGAGTAGAAGCTGCATTAAATTTTACAGGTCCGGATAAAGTTCCTGTTTGGGGGGGATTTGGTGGTGATGGGGGTGATCTCTTCTCCTTAATCATGGTTCCACCCAAGGAATGGCGACCAGGTTGGATTGAAGAAGAGAAAGGATTATTTCCCCATTCAGGAGATGACATGATTATAAGTTCAGGAATTTGGAAATGGGACATGCCAGAATGGGCAGCAAGCAATCCAAAATACAAGAGAAATAAATGGCTCAAAGTTCCAAGGGAAGAAATCGATCCTTGGGGGACGATTTGGAATCGAACAGGAAAGAACACTTCAATGGGGCATCCTGGGCGCCCTACGCTCACCGATTGGTCAATGCTTGACGATCATTTAGAGAAATACACTCCAGACAATTTTGATAAGTCTAGATATGCACCATTTCTCAATATGATGGAACTATATGGAAAAGATAAATATCGATTAGGTATGTTGGGTCTTATGGGACCTTTTCAAATGGCTCAAAATATGCGTGGATTCAGTAATTTTCTAATTGATCATAAAAGACATCCACAAGAATTAAAACGATTACTTGCTCACTTTACGGAACATTTAATCGAATGCATGGATGGATGGATCAGGTTTGGTGGGAATCCACATGGATTTCTTCTTGTAGAAGACCTCGCAGCTCAAAATGGTCCTTTCCTTAGTCCAAAAATGTTTCGAGAATTTTACGAGCCTGTATTCGGTACTTTAGCAAAAGCAGCTCACGATCGAGGGCGTACATGGTTTCATCATTGTTGCGGTAAAATCGATAAAATTATTCCCGATTTAATCAAATGGGGCACGGATGCCTTGGAATTAGATGCGCCTCGTATGACAGGATATACAGATCTTAAACCCTTCCGTGGAAAAATAACTTTCTTTGGATGCGTTGATATTCAAACTGTATATACACAAGGAACGCCAGAGGAGTGCGAAAGGGAAGTATGGCACATGATGAGGAACTTAGGGACGAAGGAAGGTGGTTTCGGGGCGTATTTCTATCCTCAGGCCGCTCATATTAAGGTGCCTTCTGCCAATTTTCATGGTTTTGAATCTGGGCTTAAAAAATATGGGACTTATTCAGAAATTCCTGATCATTGGTGGGATTATCCTACTCTTACCAAATGGGAGGGTTATGTGGTTCCACCAGTTCCCCCATTGGAATCTCAAAATTAATAGAACTTCATTATATTCCATGAATTCAAGAAAATTTTACGAAAATCATAAGAATTTCTCATGTAGAACTCTTTATGAATATTATATTTCTCCAGGAATTAGGTGTAAATTCGATTTAATAAAAGAACACCTCAATCCCAATTTAATTTTTAAAAATGGAATAGATTTAGGCTCCTCGGGAAATTCTTTTCTATATTTTGTGGAAAATGTTATTAATAAATCATTTTATGATATAGTAAGCATCCCATTAAAACAATATATCCATCAGGAACGGTTGTATCCTGTCTGTGGCGATATTGCTAAGTTGCCATTTCAAGATAA
>JAEORV010000416.1 GCA_016840695.1 Promethearchaeota archaeon | reverse complement strand
TAAGGATTCTTAGGTTTTTTAACGCGTCAGATTTTATGAGATCTGCTTTTTTAAATATAAGTATTCTCTGAACTTCTTTTCCGCATTCTTTACAAGCTTGCTCTATGATGTGATCAATGTTATTTGCATTTAAACGCAATCTTAGTTTTTTCAGATGTGTTAAGCCCTCAAGGTTTGGAATCTCCGAAAAATTGTTGGCACCTAGGTCTAAAACTTCTAAGTTAACCAGCTTGTTAAGGTTTTTTATTTCAGATATTTTGTTTCCTCCCAAATATAATCGAGATAGATTACATAGTCTGTCAATATTTTTAATTTCCGAAATTTTGTTAAAGGATAAATATAATTCCTTTAGGTTAGAAAGATTGTCGAGACCTTTGATTTCAGTTATGTTATTATCATGCAAGTCTAATTTTTTTAGCTTCGTTAAATTTTCTAATCCTTTAATTTCTTTTATCTTGTTATGCCCCAAATCTAAGACTTCTAAGTTGTCGAGATTTTCAAGACATTCAATTCGTTCTATCCGGTTTTCTTCCAAACAGAGCTCCTTCAAATCTACGAGTTTTTCGAGACCTTGAAGCTCCTTAAGCCTTTTAATTGACGGTTTTGGATCCTCCCTAAAACTATTTTGGAGAATCCTTAGCTTGCTATTTTTAACGATAAACGGTTCTCCTCTGAAATTTACGCGTTTTATATTTTTTGCCGAATCGTAGTCTATAATTTTTAGGAAATCGAGACATTTCTGCTTCTGTACGCTTTTCGTGATATCGACCTGCACGATGAAGATTTATCTCCATTCGAGATTAAAAAAAGATTAAATCCCGTTACTAAAATGATTAAGGATCTGCTAATATCCATTTATCACGTGCCACAAAATTGCGTGCTCAGGGTATTTTCTGGGATGGGATATCACCTATGGATAAAGTTAAAGCCATTTACCGCCCTAAAAAGAGCCTTTGACCTAAAAATAGACTTAGAAGAAGAAGTAAAAGCCTTCAATTTGAGCATAGAAGTGTTTCCAAAGCAAGGCAACATGACAAATAAGAAGTTTGGCAACTGCTGTAAGCTTCCTTTATCCCTCAATTTGAAAAACGGGGAATTTTGCGAGATTTTGGATGGTTTCGACCTCTCTCAGCAAGGATTTGGCTACGAAATTCCCTATTGGATTCCATCCGCTAATACACCCCTCGATGAAAAGAAAAGAAAAAATGGTAGGAAAGAAGTAATTTTTACTCAAAGATCAGTAAGCGATCAGCAAGACTTAAATTATTACATATCAAAGCTAAAACCATGTTTAAAAGGGATCATAACGGGTGAAATTATATCCCACAAGCATTCCTCTGGTAACGGGCATTACATGAACATTTGCCTCTGCAACGCCTTGCTCGGCTTAGGTGCTCCAATAAAAACAATCATTTCAGCCTACCAGAATCAACCCGATTTCGATCCGTGTGTTACTAGGTGTCAAGTGAAATCCTTAGAAAAGGGATTTTCCCCCAAATTTGCCAATGTCAGTTGTAAGACAATCCAGAAAAAAGGATTTTGCCTCAACGAATCGTGTCATTTATTTAAAAGATCTTGAAATGAATCGTAGTTCTTTCTTTTTTTTTTTTTCATTTCTCATAGTAAATGACATGTCATTAACTCAGGAAACAAGCACCTCTCCCCTCATTCTCTCCATTTTTTATAATTTTCAATCGTTTTCGGATGGTGAGGAATCATCGCTAACGCATTATATAAGGATGCCCCAATCAGGGAAGGGTTTAATGCTAATGACTTTCTTTATTATCGCGCCCATTTTAGCATTCTAAATTAGAGCTAAAATAAATTATATGAGTTTAAATACTCTTATTACAACTAAGAATTACTAAAACAATAAAAGGAGCTGATAAATCAAGAATGATGATATACGAATTGAATTACAAGAAATTAAACAAAATAATCGACTTGGAAGCCCTCAAAGAGCTAAAATATCTCAAGTACACTTCCAAAGGGTTCATGGATTTACACGTTGACTTTCTAAGACGTGAGAAAGATGGCAGTTATGTGATTTCAATGGCTCATAACTATATTCAGAATGGGGATGTAATTCCAGATCCTGACATGGAATTAAAAATAAATCCTAAATTCGGAGTCGTGGAAGCTCTTACCTTCCAAAACAGCCTTACGTACAGCGAGGCGTACATTCACAAGAACGGGCAGATCTTGGTTAATTTACCCGTGAAGCGAAGCCTCAATAAATTTTTAGCCACGTGGTTGTCCAATATTAGAAATCAAAACTATGCGAGGGAAAAATAAAAAATGGAATCAAACGCCTTCGTGTTATGTGCAAAATGTCAAGGATCTTTTCCCGCAATTGAATGCAAGTCGTTAGATGTTCTTGCGGAAATCGAACCCTTTAGCCTTTTTTGTCCGTCCTGTCATGAAGGGCTCAATTACGACGCCTTTTTAGTAAAACTCTTGAAGAATCCCGAATTGTACGAGAAAGTCCGAGAGTACATGTATCATTATCTAAGGGAATTGTAAGAAAATTCCTTCTTTTTTTTTATTAAAATTATCAAGCAAGGTGAAAAAAACACGCGAGAAGAAGAGATTGACCAGCTAGTAAGCGAAATACTGCGGACATTGCCTTTCAATCACACGCCCTACCGTCACGCCCCTTCTTGTGTCGATCCAAGACAGAACAGGATCGTTCAGAAGATCCCCCCAAAAAGAAAGCTCGATGTCAGAGAGATGAGAAATAGACTTAAACAATGGAAAATGAACCAGAATTTCCATGTAAAAAGCGTACTCCATGAGAAACCGTTCTCACTCGATTAAACACCACTCCTCTCACCTCCCCCTTTTTTTTCAATCAAGTTTAAATAATTTTGTTTTAGACACGGATACCCTTTTTTTTGTCAGTACAAACGCCAATTCAGAAGATAGCCGACTTGATTTTCCATTCTTCGTGATTGGTGACGCTCCTCGAAGAATAAAAAGAGTTAATTTTTTTTTAGGAAAAATCATGGTTCAAGCATCCAAAAATCAAAATAAGTTTTTTTATTTTCCCCCTCTAAAAATAAAAGATTTCCCCACCTCTCAAGGTTTATATG
>JAEORV010000415.1 GCA_016840695.1 Promethearchaeota archaeon | reverse complement strand
GATACAGATTGGTATCCTTCCTAAAATATTTTATTAAATATTAAAACACTATCAAGGACCTTCGGGTCCTTTTTTGTGGGTTAAAGATTTTACCTAGCTGTATCCTTACCGGATGAGGAACCCCCGCAGGACTTATGTGAAACAAGAAAAAAACTTGGAATTTATTTTTTTAATTAAATAGAATTTTCTATATTAGCTCTGTTAACCAATAAAAAGAAAAACATGTCAGAAAACACAAACAAGAAAACGATTGCTCAGAACATTCATTTTCTTACAGGATTACTCGGAGCTCAAGGAATGCTTAACGGAGATTCACAAGCTATCTTCATGGCATCATCTATTGAACTGATCATGCAAGCTGCTCAGAATGAAGCTCACGCCAAATTGGTCATGAAACATTTAGAGAACTTCATCGATGAGGTCACAATGATGGAAGGCAAGATGGGTGTGAAAGATTTTCTCACTCAACCAGAAAACATCTGTTCAAACTAAAACTTCCAGACCCAATCTCAAGAAGCCGGATTCGTTCCGGCTTTTTTTGTGGGCAAAAGTTAAGAGCAGGATCCTTACGTGATGAGGAACCCCCGCAGGTATGCAGCCAGCCTGCACACCTGAATAAAAAAACTTGGAATTTATTTTTTTTCTTTAAATAGAAATTTCTATATTAGCACTGTTAATCAATTAAAAAACACATTATGAAAAGAACAAGAAAAACTCCAGGAGGAACATCTTTCCACAACGACACATTCCAAGCCACTGTTAGCGAACTCCGTCAGATCTTAGGAGAACCCTATTCAGAATCCAACGATGGTCAGGACAAAGTCAACTTTCATTGGGTGATGGAAACCGAAGATGGCCAGGTCTTTACGGTTTATGACTGGAAAGAATACCGACCTTTATCCGAAGATGAAATCATTGAGTGGCATATCGGAGGTCACAGTTCCCTAGTGACTATGAAAGCATCTCGAGAAATCAATGCAGCACTGAGCAAGATTTAATCCTCTCCAGCTCTCTTTAAAAACCCCTGGCTTCGGCCGGGGTTTTTTGTGGGCTAATGGTTGCAGCACGGTGTAGCTAGATGGGGAACCCCATCTCGATTCCATCGGCAGATGATCACTCTAGAAAAAACCACTAAATAATTTTTTTATCTAGTGGATTTTCTTTAAATTTGGATATATAATCAATACCCACTCAAAAAAATGGAACACATTCAATTATTTGAACAGTATAATACTGGAACCTCTGCTAAGAATTTATCAGATCCTTCTTGGTGGGCTCAATTCGATGATGAAGAAGCCGCAGATTCATTTGCTAAAGATTTGGGATATCAGGCATTAGATGATGCTTTAGGAAAGCCTTTGTCAGCTATTAAGTGTCTGAATAGTGAAACTGATAACGTTGATGAAATCGAAAATACCATAGATGGTTTAACTCCTGAGAACTCAATGAAGAGTAATCAAGAATTTGTTAGAGGTTGGGAATACTATCCGTCAGTTGGTGTTGCTGTTGCATATGGTGACGCAGGAGCTCCTGATTGGTATTTTTATTAATCCCAATCCTTCTTTTAAATAATTTTTAACCCTGGCTTTGGCCGGGGTTTTTTGTGGGCTAAACTTTTTTGCATGTGCTAGGGTGCAACTAGATGGGGAACCCCAGACCTCATGCTGCAACGGCGGAGTGAACTTTTAATTGATTAGAGATAAATAAAACAATGAAATATATTAAGTTATTCGAACAATTTGCCCGCAAAGACTTTTATCATTTTTCAGAGAATGCTAATCTGAAGTTAGGAGAATCTTTGAATTCAGCATTATGCAAAGACCCTTTTTATTTAGAAACCGTAATGCCAAAATATCGACACTTAGCTGAAAAGAAAGGAATCGAATGGCCAGTGAATCATGGATATGCTTTTTCAGGAGAAAATGGTCCAGTATTCTGGGTATACGGAAGCAAAAAAAATCATAACTCTGAAGCTCGAGCTGAACTTAAAACTAAATTGAATTGCTACCGAGTAAAAGCTGAATCCCAAACTATATCTGGTCCTATGGATTTTAGTCCTGGAGCTTGTACAATGTTATTTAAGAACGCAGGTTCTGCAAAAGTCCATAACTATACTATCGAAGAATTTGCTAAAAACTATTTTAGAACAGATTTTAATTTAGACATGGCTGAATGGATATGTGATAAGTTCATCATAGAAGAGAAACTAGAATCTAGTGATTGGAAAGTTATGTATGCTGATGATGAGAGATAGATGTTCCTGGGGAACCCTCCCTACTACTATTTCTACTACTGTCTCTAGTATAATGCCCTAATAGTATCTGCTGTAGTTACTAGATGGGGAACCCCAGATCTTGATTCCATTTGAAGATCATTACTTTAGAAAAACCACTAGATAATTTTTATCTCTTGGATTTTCTTTAAATTTGGATATATAATCAATACACACTACACATTCATATAGTGAATTCCTTAGATTTGCCAAGAATAGGCTTATATCGCTAAACTTCAGATAAATAAAAAAACACTAACATTAATGAACACTAAAACTAAATTTGCTTCTTTAGCATTAATAATAGCATTAACTATATTATTATTTGGATGTAATAAAGTTGATGTATTAGAGGAAAATCCATTTTACTCTAAAGATGTTGATATTACACAATATGATATCATAGATTGGGATAAGATAGAAAATGATAAGAATAGGTTATTGAATACTATGATAGATTCAGAGCCCGAGCTTGTCGATGTAGATGATATATTCAATTCTAGACTATCACTTATAGATACCAATATAGTTGATAATTATGTAGCAATAGGATATGTGGTTAAAACGAATCCAACAAATTTCGTAGAATATACATTAGGCGAAAGTCCTCTTCCGCTTCAAAACTTTATACATGGTGGGATAAATGGAGATCTTAGGGGAGCCAAGAATACAATTACTAATGACAGATATTTTGCCTATTGGATCACGAATGCAATGTATAATGGTGATGAAATAAGTGCAACCGTTTATTCAAAATTCCCAAGCAGAGATACAACCTATTACTATTTTCTTATGGAAGATTCTCCTGATATTGTTGAAAT
>JAEORV010000414.1 GCA_016840695.1 Promethearchaeota archaeon | reverse complement strand
TATTCTTATCACCTATTGGAGGGGTGCTAATTATTTTAGCGGGAAGTAGTTCATTCATGTTATTTTTAGGATTTGCGATAATGTTTGCATTTATTCAAGGCGTTTGGATTGCTGCAGATGCTTGGGTACAAGATTTACTTCCCAAAGAAAAACGCGGGAGTTTCTTGGGCATAATTAATATTGGAAACGCGCTTGGGAGTGTCCCTGGAGTGTTGATTGCGGGATTAGTAGCGGATGCTCTTGGTTTATCATGGGTGTTTTTTGTATCAGGTATAATATTATGGATTGCGCTTCCTTTCTTCTCGATAGTCCCTGAAACAATAATTAAAAAAGGAGCAAATAAGAAAGATTAGATTTTTAAAACTATAAATGTACGGAAACCTAATTATTTATCATGGATGCAATTGATAGAATAATAAAGACAGTCAATCATGAAGAACCAGATCGTGTACCTTCGTTTGAGTTAGAAATAGATAATTATGTTATTTGCCATCATTTTGGTGAAGAATATGTTTATCAAGGAATCGCAAAATCTGTTAAAGATACTTACGATTTAATGAAAGGAGACACGGTAGAATTGTCTAAAACGCTCTTACGTGCCACTGAAACGAGAGGATTTCTTAAAAATACCGTGAAAAGGCAATTTGGAATATACGCGAAAATTGGCATTGATGCATTTGCGGTACCACTTACAGGATACGTGTTCATGCCTACTTATTTCGATCAAACATCTTTTTCTGATGAATATGGTAGGAATTTCGACTTGAAACAAAACCCAGAAGACGGAATGGATTTATTTTATTATAGGGACGGAAATTTTAGTAGTTTTGAAGATTATGATGCGGCTCCTAAACCAGATCCCGACAATCCTAGACGAGAAAAATACTTTAAAGCAATAAAAAAAGGCGAACAAGATTACGAAGGAAAGGTTTACGCAGCGCCCGCTTTATGGAGTCTTTTTGAAGCAACCTGGCAAGCTTTTGGATTCACAAATTTTTCTAAGCTTTTAATTCAATCTTCAGAAATAAAAAAAATATTTGATGAGAGAGGAAAATTCCTAGTAGAAGTATTGAAAAGATATATAGAATGGGGTGAAAGTAATCTAGTATTTTTATTTGACGACTTTGGGTATAAAACTGGATTATTAATAAGCCCGGGGCATTATAAAAAATATGTCATCCCGTGGGTTAACGAGTTGTGCAAAGTAGCTCATAAAGCGGGACTTAAAATAATTCTCCATAGCTGTGGCGATATCAGTAAAATTTTTACCGAGCTCATGAGTGCCGGTATCGATGGATTTCACCCAATTGAACCGACTACTACAAATCCAGATTACGACATTTTCAAGTTAAAAGAAAAGCACGGAGATAAAATAACTTTAATTGGTAATGTTTCGCCTCAGGATTTAGCAACTGAAAGCCCTGAATTCATTCGAAATTACACGAAAAGGTTGATAAAAGAACTTGCTCCGGGAGGAGGTTACATGTTGAGTTCTGGACACAGTATTAATCCAGCTGTGACATTAGATAACTTTCTTGCGATGCATGATACATTGAAAAAATTTGGAAATTACCCAATCAAAGTAGAGTAATTTTTTTAAAATAAAAAGAAGGGAATTATTTTGAATATTCTCCAAATTGCGGAATTTTTTTCAATTGTTTTGAGTTAAAGATGGGTCCATCCTTGCAAACGCTTGTATTATTATTCTCTCCGATACAGCAAGAACCACAAAGTCCAATACCACATTTCATTTTTCTTTCAAGTGACGCTTGTATTTCAATGTTATTTGATCCCGCGAGATCTAGAACCTTTCTCATCATTATTTCGGGTCCACAAGTGATTACTAAGTCAATAGAGTTTTTACTAAGGATATCATCAATTGTGTCTGTCACAAAACATTTTTTACCACGAGATCCATCGTCAGTGCTACACATAGTATTTGGAATCATATCAATCAATCTATCAGCAAAAATTAATGAGGCCTCGTCTTGAGCCCCAATGGTAACCGTTACGTTCTTTTTATTATGTTTTAATGGTTCGATTAGAGAAATAATTGCAGCAATTCCCATTCCTCCTCCAACTATGAGAATATTTGATGCGTCTTCGTAACTCCAAGAATTTCCAAAGGGTCCTCTTATTCCAATACTATCACCTTCTTGCAATTCAAACAACTTTGCGGTTCCTTCTCCAATCTTTTGAACAGTAATTTCAATGAGGTTTCCCTCAACATTGGAGATTGACATTGGTAAAAAATCTATATCAGGAAGCCATAGGATGATAAATTGTCCAGGTTTATACGCTTTTGCAATTCTTTCGCTTCTAAGCATGATACTCTTGATTTCAGGAGAATGCTCTACAACTGATTCGATCTTGACGATATCCGTTTTATTACGCGTTATATCTAAGACTAATTCTTCATTATCCTTTGCTAGTTTTTTAGTTTCTAATATTCCCTTATCTACTGCGAGATTATAAGCTCTTTTACCCTTCTCTGTTCTAATTATCAGCGTTTTCCATCCATCTTCGCTTCCAACTCCACCAACAGAAATATCCGCAAAGGAGGCAGTGTAATCAGAGCAAGAGAAACACGCGTTTCTGATGGCTTTATCATATAAATAATTCAGAGGAATCTCTTTTTCTCCCGATTTTGTTGTTATTAGCATCTTGAAATTGTTTTTATCTGTCTTAACTTTTTCAATATCAATGGGATTTATATTGTACTCTTTAAAGCATTGAGATAATAACTGGTTGTAAAAGGTACCAAAACAAAAGGTTCCAATTGCCAAACTCACCATGTCATATGCTTCAAAATCGAATCTTGGATGGTTTTGTAATTTCCTTAATGCTTGAATTTGACACGGTGTTCCAACCACTGCGATGTCCTTATGTTCCTTGTTAATTGCTTCTCCTAATAATGAGAGCGTGGGACTTTGGCTAGGTTTATAACCAATAGATTCATGAAGGTCCTCAGGGATTTCTGCAATTAATGGGTAAGGGACATGATTATCGTCTTTTCCCGTAACGAGTGCCGCATCGATTAATTTATTTCTCATGGCAACATCTAGTAAGCCTGTTATAGGTCCTGCATTCTCAAAGAGATTATTT
>JAEORV010000413.1 GCA_016840695.1 Promethearchaeota archaeon | reverse complement strand
AAAATAAGCTTTTTATCTTGAATTTGAATATCAATGGTATTAAACCATTTCAGTCCAGTTTTTCCAAAGAAATTTATTGAAATTTGCGTGTAATCATCCAACGTGTCAAGATTCATGGGTTCGGGAAACAAAAAATTCATTATATCAGCAATTAAATTCGCTAATTCTTCCG
Organism: Promethearchaeota archaeon; assembly: GCA_016840695.1. Classification (GTDB taxonomy): domain Archaea; phylum Asgardarchaeota; class Lokiarchaeia; order Sigyniarchaeales; family SOKP01; genus FT1-020. The sequence goes on along the minus strand of JAEORV010000413.1, from coordinate 2,944 downwards.
CAAAACGCTTAGATTTTTCCATGTTAGTGATCTGAAGCATTTTTCCAAACAAAGTTTTTGATATTGTAATCATATCATTAGTTTGATCGAGCATCCTTAAAGTGAGCCATTGTTTTATGGCTTCTTTTGCAATTATTCCACGAGTTTTACCTGCTTGATTTGCAACAAGATCTAATCTTTTAAGGGTCTTCTCTGAAAGGCGAAGACCTAAGAAATTATTGGTCTTTTTAACTTTTTTCTTTGCCATAATTCATCAGTTAAACATTCAACTACTTTTAATATTGATTTCTTTATATAATATTATGTATTATTGTTTTTAAAGATATCATTGTTTTCAAATGAAAACATTTAAATACTCTTCATACAATAGATAATTCAACTAAATATAAAAAAAAATTATTTTATAAATCCATTAAAGGAGGTTGGTGGAAATGATACAAGAAAATGGACCAAAAAAATATAAAGAAGAAGATGAAGATGATGACTACGATGACGACATAGATTACGATGAAGACTGGGACGATGATGACGATAATGAAGACTGGGAAGATATTGACGACGATTAAGAAAAGAAATTATGATGGATTTAACTCTAAATATTTTTTTCTATAGCGATATATTTTCTAGAAAAAATTTTAATGAGAAAACAAACAAACAAACAAACAAATCAAATAAAGAAGAAATGACTCAAAATAAAATCGTAAAAAAGGATAAATTTGATAAAAATCTACAATTCAATTCATGTTTAGGACCTGTTAAAAATCTTGAAAAATATGTGAAGAAAGAATGGTGGAATCAAATTTTCAATTCATTATATTTAAAGACAGATGGAGATGTTGTTGAGGATCAAAGAATTACTAGCAGCGAAGTAGATCTCTTTTCTGGCATATTAACGCTAGATCCGCAGAATAATATTTTAGATCTTTGCTGTGGACAAGGTAGGCATTCTCTGGAATTGGCAAAGAGAGGTTTTTCGCATGTCACGGGATTGGATCGCTCTCGTTTTTTAATTCAAAAAGCGAGGAAGAATACAAAAAAAGAAGGATTATTTGCAAAATTCAAGGAAGGAGACGCAAGAAATCTTCCATTTCCTCCGGATAGTTTTGATGTGGTCATGATTTTAGGAAATAGTTTTGGTTATTTTGAAACAATTGAGGAGGATTTAAGGGTTCTGAAAGAAATTTTTAAAGTCTTAAAACCATGGGGGAAGATTTTGCTTGATTTAACAGACGGCGAATATTTAAGGAACAATTATCAACCACGTTCCTGGGAATGGATTGATAAAAACCTTTTTGTCTGTAGAGAAAGAAGCCTTTCATTAGATTTGCAACGATTAATATCAAGAGAGGTTGTTAATCATGTAAATAAAGGTGTTCTCGTAGATCAATTCTACGCAGAGAGATTATATTCAAAAGAAAAAATCTCAGATTTGTTAAATAAAGTTGGTTTTAGCGATATTGTCGATCATGGAAACATATCTCCAAATTCGATGCGAAATCAGGATCTAGGGATGATGGAAAAACGAATAATCGTTAGTGCTAATGTAAAAAAGGAATGGACTAAAATATTAGCAAAATCTAAAAAAGAAGTCAAAAATATCGCCGTTATAATGGGGGACCCATCGAAAGCCGATGTGCTTAAACCATTAATGGTTTTTGACGATGACGATTTTTATACAATAGATCAACTCAAGGGTGCTTTAAAGAAATTAGACGGCTATAATTTCGAATACCTCACGGATCACGATTCACTTTATAACGATTTAATTAAAATGAAAGGTAATATTGATTACGTGTTAAATCTATGCGATGAAGGCTATTACAATAGAGCGCAATATGAATTGCACGTACCAGCTCTCCTTGAGATTCTTAAAATCCCTTACACTGGATCAGGGCCACAGTGCTTGGCATTCTGCTATGACAAGTCATTAATAAGAGGTATCGCAAAGGAAATGAATGTTCCCGTTCCTGAGGCCATTTATTTAAGGCCAGAAGATAAAGTTTTTGATTTACCGTTGTATTTTCCAGTAATAGTAAAACCAAATTTTGGAGATTCAAGTTTTGGAATCACGCAAAAATGTGTTGCTAATAATGGTACGGAATTATTAAGCGCAATTACAGAAATTCGTGAAAAATTTGTGTATAACCGATCCATTTTAGTTGAACAGTTCCTTCCAGGAAAAGATTTAACCTTAGCAATTATTGGAAATCCTCCTACAGAATATACGATATTACCTATCTCTGAAGATGATTATTCTGCTCTGCCCCATGATTTGCCTAAAATTTGTGGTTATGAGGCAAAATGGCTTCCAACATCTCCGTATTGGAATATAAAATCACGTCCCGCAGAATTATCAGACGAGGTCATTCATGTTATTGAAAGTTGTAGTTTACGACTATTTCAAAGGTTGGAATGCCGCGATTATGCTCGATTTGATTGGAGACTGGATGCGGAGGGAAATCCCAAGCTTTTAGAAGTTAATCCAAATCCAGGATGGTGTTGGGATGGACATCTTGCTAAAATGGCTAATTATGCTAATTTATCGTATAAGAAGATGTTAAGAAGCATTTTAGAAGCAGCAGAGAAAAGAATTAATAGGAATAATGGATCTCTAAAACCTCCAACAGTTCTCCCTAAAAAAGAATAAAGAGAATATGAGTTTTTTATTTTTTAAAACTCTTTTTTTATATTTTGATAACAACAATAATAAAGATATATAATGACTTAATTGTATAATATTGATATCATTTGAAATGTTATATTTTCATTTCTATGGAATTAGTTAAAGTTAATTTTGCCATTCTTCTCTTAAAAGAAACAGCGCTTTACTCGAATAATCTCTAAGAATATAAGTGATAAGAGGAATATTAAATTAAATTAAAGCTTTTTAACCGCATTATTAATCCACTTATGGGCTATTTCTTTGAAATATTCCAAATTTTAT
>JAEORV010000412.1 GCA_016840695.1 Promethearchaeota archaeon | reverse complement strand
TCTTTTGATAAATTGCAAGGATAGAAAGAAATTTTTATTTATTATGAGTTTAAAATCAATCAGTAGAGGGATTGTTTTATGCAGGTTACAGTTATTTTTTTCATTTTTATTGGTATTAATAATTATTGTTGAGAATAAGAATTCCATAGTCGGTACAGTAAAAGCAGCTGATGAAAAGAATAGCTTTGTAGATTTTCAAAATACGATTGGCGATCAAGGGAATTGTAATCTGAATTATTCAATTGGAGAAGAAATTTCTCATCCGAATTGGTATGCTGTATCAGTTGAAGGAAATTTACTTCTTGTTTTGTTATCAATTTCTTTGATGATTCAGAGTTTCTTGTTCGTCAGATTTTTAAAGAAGGCAGATTTTAAAATGGAAATGAAACCTCAATTGATTCAAGGTGATATGAGGAATGATACAGGTAACAGCATCCTTATAAATACGAAAAAATCTTCTGAAGTTGATGCTCGGGCAGAAGCGGTGAAACGAGAAAAGAAAGTACAAAATGATAAGCTTTTTAATAAAGTTATTCGAATTATGGAAGAGGATGAAGTTTATCGGGATTCTAATCTTACTGTCGAAAAAGTAGCACGTCAGTTAAAAATCAACAGCCGACATCTTTCTGGTCTTATTCATGCGCATAAACGATTGAATTTCAATACTTTCGTAAATGAGTTCAGGATTAAAAAAGCTAAACAAATGATTGCTAAGCCTGATTTTGATAATTATACTTTAGAAGCAATCGGTAAGGAGGTTGGTTTTAATTCAAAGACGAGTTATATTCATGCGTTTAAGAAATTTACTGGAGTGACTCCCTCTCAATTTAAGAAAGAATTAACGAGCTCAAAAAACAGTGAAACAAATGAGTTTCTTAATAATATTCTGGTTTAAAAAGAAGAAGATATATTTTTTTTTCTGAATGTGTTGTTGTTCATAAGCCCGGATTGAAATTAAAAGTCAATGTTTTATATCTTCTATTACAGGAAACGTTTTTAGATTTTTGTGAAATCTTTCCCCTTAAATTATTTAACAAACATGATTATAAATTACTCTTAGTAATTTTTCTGTCCTATGAATGAGAAATGTTGAGGAATAAATAGTAATGTTTTGAGACATTTTCTTTTAGATTCTTAAAAATAATCCGTAAGAACTTCATATTACTGGTTTTCGGATTGTAAACAATCTTCCTCAGGATCTTTTGATTTCATCAAGTCAATTGCCTGGCTAATTCGTTTCCTTTTTAAGCAATAAATTTTCAATGTATTGTTTAAACATCGCTTTTGTTTCTTCTTTAGAACGGGCAATTCCGGAAGTCATGGTAGGCTTCCCGTTCAGTGGGCAATACAAAAAGGCAGGAATCCCTTGAATTGCAAAAGCAGATGCCAATTCTCTTTCCTTTTGAGTGTCGATCTTGTAGATAATAATTTTTCCTGCATACTCAGCAGCAAGTTCGTCTAAAATAGGTGCAGCTTGGCGGCAAGGGCCGCACCAGTCTGCATAAAAGTCAATTAAACAGGGAAGTTTACCTTCGTATTTCCATTCTTTGTTTTTTTCGTAATTCATCACTTTAACAAGAAAATCTGCTTTGTTAAGGTGAACCGGCTTTCCATTTTCAATGGAAACTTCTGTGGTTTTATCTGCATCATTTGAATTTGCCTGCGTTGATGCCTTGCAGGAGGTAAAAGACATCATGCTTGTTAAAATCATTATGGAAGCTAATTTTTTCATCTGTTTATAATTTTGTTTGCAGTGGCCAGATGGATCTCGCATGAAATTGAATCATCCTCCTCCCGAATCGCGGGACAAGTTGTGTGAAAATTTGGATGATGAAATTTACATGCTCGTTTCATATCTGTTTTCTTTTTACATCTATTTTACAAGGATTTCAATATTACAAAAATAATTAGAATATCCTAAATATGGAAATATCTATATAGATAGTGGTGTGATTCAGGTTACACTTTATTTTCCATAATATTGAGCTGAATTTAAGGTGGTGAAACGATCATTCACAAAAGTCCATAAAAAGAGATGTTTATGTATGGGAGTTCCACCGCGGATAGTTCGTGGTTCAGTATATAATCGTTCGATCCAAAAGATAGTCAATTACTTATAAAAAAATATGCGTGTGAAAGATGAAGATTTTAATCAACATTGTAGATACGTTCTAAATAGAGGATTTTCTTTATGTGCAACGAACAGATTGCTATGACAGTAGGTTGAGCCGTTATTTAGAATGGACTAAGTCTAAATAAATACAAGATTTTCTTCTATATTTGCAGTGTTAAATAAATCTAAATAAGCATAGTTAGAAATGGAAAGGTTATTATTTGTTGTTATTGCGCTCTTTGTAATGAATTTTGCAAGCGCTCGGGAAAAACTGGAATATGGCAAAGATATCCAGGCCATTTCCGGCGCTACTTTTTCTGCCATGTCAATTACAAAGGATATTCCGGAATTAACGGAGTTGCTTTCTCATGAACTGAAGGAGTGAATATTATTTTTTCAAGGGCATATAAATTCTACTCATTGTCAGAGTGTTCTACTCTGGCAATGAGTTTTTTGTGAGAAAAAATTAAGTTTTCGTGGCGGACTGATTTATAGTTATTTTAAGGGTTTAAAATTTATTTATATCTCTCATTTTCGATTCAAATTCTTCTTTGCCGATTTCTCCTTTTGCATACCGTTCTTTAAGAATTTCAGCAGCCGATTTTTCAATTCTCCTGTTCGTTCCTCTGTTTTGATTGATTGCATTGATCAGTAACCAAATAATGGCAATAAGGATAAACAGGCCGATGATCCATCCCCAGCCCATGCCAAAACCGTGCCCTTCAAATCCATTCATCATAATAAACCTCCTTTCATTTACAATCCGAAATATATTAACCTTCTTTACGATTATCGATCTCGAATGATTTCACAATGTCGTGCCACAAATTGGTAATCCTGATGTTATCCCTTTTAAAGCCAGCCTTAATCAGGTTTTCTTCTGTCTTCCGATTGATATTTGCACCGTGTAAATACAAAGGAATAGGATTTAACAGATCCATTAAGGGCCCGATAATTTTATGCTTACTTCTTACATGTTCCAGCATTAAAACCTTTCCGCCGTTTT
>JAEORV010000411.1 GCA_016840695.1 Promethearchaeota archaeon | reverse complement strand
GAGTGTTCAAGCTCAATCATTAATACTTAATATAAATAACATTAATTAAAATTTTTTTTTTAAAATCAAATTAAAAATTGGTGTAGTTAATGAGAAAAGGAGAAAGAATAAGATATCCTAAAATGAATCATATGTGGCGAATGGCTTCCAAAGAACAATTAGAAATAATTGATAACGCAGCATATCACATTTTGCGTGAGGTGGGAGTACACATTGATGATAAAGAATGCATCGAGTATTTAAAGGATGCGCCCGTAGAAATTGATGAAAAGGAGCTAATCGTGAAATTCCCCGAGTATTGGATACGGGAAATGATTGCAAAAGCTCCAAGAACTTATGTTTTAGCGGGGAGAGATCCAGAATGGGACTTACTAGTGAAAAATTACCACGAATCCCACTTTAATCTCTTTACAAGTGGTTCAACAAAAATCTATGAGTGGGATGATAAAACACAACAATGGAACTCACGTATACCTGGTGAAGCCGATGTAATTCGAAGTCATAAGATGATTGATGCTATAGATGCCTATGATGGATTTTTTGGTACTCCTGTTGAAGACGTAGAGAAGACGAATGAAGGGCTTCCTGCTGAGCTTCACACAGCATACAGTAAGATGAAAAACTGTGTAAAGCACGGAGGTCCTTGTGCGATTACTGAAGGAGCAATGACCGAATGGGATTATTTAGGAAAATTAGCCGCAGAGGTTCAAGGAGGCTTTGATGAGCTCAAAAAACGCCCAATATTAGCCAGTTTACCCTCTTGTATAGGACCATTACAAAGCACCAGACAAAACTTCTGGGCAACGGTTGGAGGGGCCAAGTACTCTATGCCAACCTTTCCATATTGGGGAGGTACAGCGCCATTTACCGGTCCATCAACAGCTCCAGCAATGGTTGCCATGGCTATGGCGTGTACTCATTATTGTATTGCTTTAACGCAGTATTTATCTCCTGGAACACCATCCGTTCCTTGGCCAAATACTTTGACAACAGATCCTAATTCTGGTCAATTAGCGATGACCCCATTTCTTACCATAGGAGATGGATTTGGGGCGCAGATATATCAAGATTTGTATGGGCTTCCAGTTGCTGGATGTGCATATTGCTTAACATCGCCTTTAGATGAAGCTGGTGCTGCGTGGGCATTGCAATTAATAGAGCAAGTATTATGGGGCGTCAATGTGCAACAAGTAGGCTCTACTCCGCAAGCATTTATGTTTGAAACGATTCCTATGGGTGAAACTCTTGTTAATTATTGTAAGGAAAATATATTCCAACTTACTGAAAATTTTCTAAACATTACTGATGAATTCTTGGCTTTGGATTTGATAAAAGAAGTTGGTCCTAAAGGTATGTTTACAACAAAACCTCATACGTTAAAGTGGATCGATCCTAAGCACGGACTCTTCTGGCGTTCTAATGATTGGATTTATGAACATTCGGATCAGTGGCTTGCAAAGGGAGCAAAAACTTGGACTGAAGTTTGTCGAGAACGATTGAAAGAACTGGATAAGCACGAAGTGACCCTGCCGATTGATAAAGATGTGGATGAACGTTGTAATGCGCTATTAAAACAAGCAGACGAGGAGCTTGCGTTATTTTAGAGAGGTGATATGTTAAATGGCAACGAAGGAAGAAATTTGTAATGGAATGAAGGACGCAATTCTGTCTTATGACAAGGCAAAATGTATGGAATTAGCTAAGCAAGGCGTAGCCGAGAACATTAAGGCAATTGAATTGATAAACGATGGATTAACTCCGGCTATTCAAACACTCGGCGAGAAATTCGGAAGGGGCGAAATTGCGCTCCCTTACTTAATGGTTGGAGCGGAAACAATGCAAGAAGCCCTGAATTACCTATTGGAAACCATGCCCAAGGGAGAGTATAAACCAAAGGCAAAAATGGTACTCGGCTCTGTAAAGGGAGACATTCACGATTTAGGAATAAGCATCGTGGAAGCCGTGTTTCAAGCCAACGGAATTCATGTCTACAACCTGGGAAAAGACGTGCCGAAGGAAAAATTCCTCGAGAAAGCTGAAGCAGAAGAAGCCGATATAATCGGTTGTTCTGCTCTCCTCACTGGTACTCTATTCGAGCAAAAGGTGATGGCCGCTTTCTTGAAAAAACAAGGCCTTAGAGAGAAATACATTTATCTCATTGGCGGTGGTGCGTGCCCTTCAGCTCAGTGGTGCGAGGAAATTGGTGCGGATGGCTGGGCTACGGACGTGATGCTCGGACTGGACGCTGCTAAGAAATCTTTAGCAGAAAAGAAAGGAATTGAAATCTAAAACTAACTTAAGGTGATAAAAAAAAATGGTTACAGCTATGGATACCTTTAACTGGATGAAAGAGCACTTCAATAAAGAAGCTTGCGAATCGTTCACTAAACCCGTTAATTTTGAATATCATATAGATGGAGAAGGTGGAGGTGTTTGGCATATCGCACTTGATGGGAAAGGAAATTATGAACTTGTAGATGGTGAAGCAGAGAAAGCCGTCGTCACTTATAGTTTCGGAAATGCTGAGGATTTCTACAAAATTTCTACGGGTGAAATTGATGGCATCCAAGCCTATATGCAAGGGTTAGTTAAGGTAAAAGGTCCTGTCGGACTTGCTCAAAAGTTTGAACTTGTTTTTAAAGCATAATTAAAGGACTAAATTTCAATTTTTTTTTATTCTATTTTTTAACTCTTTATGATCAATACTAATAAAATTAGAAATTTTTCTAGAATCAATTTAAATATTTGGGCGCCATTGGCTTGGAATTGGAAAACCGATGATAGAATAAAAAATCGAAAGAATACTTGGAGATCCTTCGAATGTGTAATAATCATTCATCCATCCTCCTAGTTCCTTCATTTCCTTCTTGAGATATTTTAAAAATCCTTCAGAAGTCCTAAAAGTGAATTTAAGATTGGGTTTTTCCACGATTTTTCTAACAATATTTATTTCTTTACCATCAATAACTATAGCCCAGTAGTTTTTAATATCTCCTAATATCTCATATTGGATAATAATACTTCTTTTAAGTTTGGAAATTAGGTTTTTATCGTAATTGTTTCTAATTTTTTCTAATTCCTCTTTTATTTCCAAAACAATAATTTCGTTCATACTTATAT
>JAEORV010000410.1 GCA_016840695.1 Promethearchaeota archaeon | reverse complement strand
TATTTTAAACGGTTCTTTCCTTTAAATCAGTGATGTCCGGGAGAATGACTTGTATGAACGTTTCTCCTTCAACTTTTATGAGTTTGGCGTATAATCTTACCCATATGAGATTTCCATCAGCCTTTTTAAACTGAAGTTCTATAGGATCGATTTTTCCTTCTTTTAGAACTTTTTTGAAGAGGTCAATGAGTTGGGGGTAGTATTGTGGTGGAATTGAATCTGTCAATTCTTGAAAATTCACTCCTAGAATGTCCTCATCGTAATAGTTTCCCGTTTCTGTAACCATTGGATTAAAATCTGCGATTATGCCATTCATGTCCAGAATTAAGATCATGAACGGAGAGTTATTGAATAACGAACGGTATTTCTTTTCCGATTGAACGAGTTTTTCCTTGGTGAGTCGTCGTGCTGTCACGTCTTTCCCTACAAGCAAGGCTTTGTATTCCCCATCGTAGTCCTTGAATATTCGACCTCTTACTTCAACCCATTTCCATTCTCCTTTTTTATTTACCATTCTTATTGTCGTCGTGGCACTTCCGAGTTTCATTCCGAGAAACACGGTATCCATGGCCTTTTTGTGGTCTTCTGGGTGGACAAAAGAAAAAATGGATTTATTTTTTAACTCATCGCTGTTATATCCTGAAATTTCTTCAACGATTTTGCCATTTATCCATTCAAAGACAAATCTTTTCTTATCGGTTCTCCTGACGATGCACATCATGTCATTCGAATTTTCAACAATGAGCCGATATCTTGCTTCGGATTTTCTTAATTGATTTAACAATAAGTCGTCGTTCTTAATATAACTCAGGTCTTTTTCTTCAGTGACCATTCTTAAAAAAATCCCCTATCAATATGTAACACAAAGAAAATTTTGACATTTAAATCTATTTTTTTATAACCAATGTTCTATCATTAATCTTATATATAAAAAAGTCATTATATGGCATATTTGAAATCCATAAAGAACAAATCATTATAAAAGTGAAATTACATAATGCCTGCCAGAATAGTACCTGATTATTACATAAAAAGAAAACCAAGTCTAATGGAAAATTTTGAGAAATTCTTAAGAATCTCAGAGAGTCTCTTAGTAGATAAATTTAGCGAGAAAAAAATAAAAGATCTTCAGGAGCAAATGAGAAAAGAGTACGAAGAACTAATCCCTGAGATTCCTTATATTGGCGGTAATAAAAATCCATTTACAATCATACTCGTGGATTGTGTATCGTCTTTACCGATGATTCGCGCCCTAGAAAAAGAAGGGATGTCTTATCGTGAAATTGGCAAGTTCACATACGATTTTTGGGAAACCACAAATAAAATTAGGGCGAAAAAAGCAGAAAAAAAGGGGCAAGATCCTGCTGAGAGGCTATTTAAAGAAGATTATGTTAATTTCTTAAGAATATTTGCTGGGACCTCCCAAAAAAGAAAATACGATGGTGATTGGGTGTTTGACTTCGTAGATGGCAAAGGAGAAGCGTTTGATTACGGATTTAATATCTCAAACTGCGGAGTTTATGATTTTTATAAAAAACAAGGTGCCGAAAAATATGTTCCTTTCATATGTCTATCAGATTTTGCTGAGACTAACATGGCTGGTTGTGGATTCACGCGCACTCAAACGATAGGGAATGGAGATTCTATATGCGATCATCGTTACTCCAGGAATGGAACAACAAATCGAGCCTGGCCCCCAGATAATATAGAAGAATTTAAAATGGATTTAAATTGAGTTTTGAAAAATTGAATAGAAACATGGATAAAAGTAAACTTGAATATTTACAGAAAAGAACTAGTGAGATATTCAAATCAAACAGGTACGAGGATGGTGACATTCTATTTCATCAACCGTCGCCTGGCACCTATGGTAGTTTTTTTGGGTGGGATTCTGGTTGGTCTGCAATTAGCACCTCAAACACGGACCCAGAAATGGCTCTAAGAGAGCTTCAAACGATTTTTAATTTTCAATTCGATAGTGGACAGATCTCTCATGAAATTCTTCTTGGAACAGAGAATAGCAGTTTTGGTAGAAAACTTTTTAGTAACTTGTTCGAAGGACAATTTGACGAGAAAGGAAGAAGTGTGTTCATTGATCCTCCCTCTTTTTTACTTGCCGCTGAAGTCTTGTTTAATCGAACAAAAGACAAGAGAGTTCTAGAACTGTTGCCAGCAATGGAAAGATGTTTTAATTATTTAGTTGAAACTCGCGATCTTTTTGGCGATGGGTTGGCATCTATCATTCATCCTTGGGAATCTGGCTGCGATTTTGCTCCTTATTTCGACGAACCAATGAATGTAAACGTGAATAAAAGGTTCTGGGGAATTAAATATCTTAGAATATATTTTAAAATGATAAGAGAATTGAGAGAAATAGACTGGAATCTTGATATTATCAAAAATGAGCGCAAGTTCATGATGGAGGACGTGGGGATCAATGGAATCGCAGCAGGGGGAGCTGTTTCTATCTCAAATCTCTACAAGAAAGCGGGAAACGGGGAAAAAGCCGAAGAGTATCTTTCTAAAGCTAAAAAATTGGTCTCCGCCATTGAAAAACACTTATGGGTTGAAGAAAAAGGATTTTTTTATCCACGCATGGATATTGACAATCCCAGAAATGTGCTCAGATCAACCGCTATTGGAATTTCTCCCTTACTCTCAGGGCTTGTTGATCCCGATAAAGCTAATAATGTTTTAGAAAATTATCTGCTTTCTGAAGATCATTTTAATGGGCCCTACGTAGTGCCCTTTAATTCACGATCTGAACTTGAAAAACGAATCGGTTTTAAACACATGCCGATGCTCTGGCGAGGGCCGTGTATTTGGATTAATATAAATTGGATTGCAGCAAAGGCTGCCGATAAATATGATCGAAGTGATATATCCAAGTATATTACGAAAAAGACCATAGAATTACTGGAAGAGAGCGATTTTCGAGAATATTACCACCCTGAAAAAGGAATTGGTGGTGGTGCAAAAAATTTTACCTGGGCAACCTTAGTTTTGGACATGATTCACGATTATTTTTAGTTACTTATATATATAGTTAAAAAAGAGGATTAATTAGCGCTATAATTCTGGTTTTTTTTTATTTTAAATGATTATACCTTTAAAGGATATTT
>JAEORV010000409.1 GCA_016840695.1 Promethearchaeota archaeon | reverse complement strand
TGAAGGTCAATTTTTCTTCCCTTTCCTTTTCCTAATCTCCTAAAAATGAGGATATGTTCATAATCATATGTGAGTAGACCATTACGTGGATAATATACAGAACCCATGAATGAACCTCCACCCGTAGTATTTGTCGTGCTTACTTTTTGCCAGATTATATCACCTAAAAAATCAAAACCTAAGTCTAAGCAGTCTGTAATTATCCGGCTAGCTATAGACAATATTCGATATCGCCCGTACTCGGAAGTTCTGAGATATTGATCACCTATATTGATAATAAGCCTACATTGTGGTTCAAGGATTCGATGACATTCGCTCCATACTTGCTTTAGCCTTTCAAAATATTGATCAAAGGAATCAGAAAATCCTATTTGTTCTTTAGATCCATAATCCTTGATTTTACCATATGGAGGAGAGGTAACGATTAATTGGATGGAATTATCCTTAACCTCTTCCATGTTTTCAGAAGATTTGTAATAAACAATAGGATCTTCAATTTCAAACATTAAATAGTATTTATGATGCTGTTTTTTAAAATTATTCTATTAATTGGGTGAAATATCCTACGATTCTTAGTTTATTTTCGAACTTGTTTAATTCAGTAATTACTCCTCGAAGACCTTTTCCATCGTGAATTAGTGGTTTCTCAAAAGCAATAGTTACCCTTCCAGATTCACCAGAAGCCAATTCATCACCACTAACAAACTTTAAGGGAGAAGATTTTATTTCAACCAAACCATGATATTGTTGTCCATTGCCAGGCTTGAGTTTTCCTGTTTTTGGTTTATAAAACTGATTGAGATATACTTTCGCTTCTATTAATTTTTCTTGTTTAAAGATCCCTTGAGTTGCGATTATATTATCTCTGCTCACGTCGTTGGGAGCAATATTTCCTTTAAGGGCTAGACCTACACGCTCACCTTCGTGGGCAGTTTTAAAATCCCTGTCGTGTTTTTGAATGCTTCGAATTATCGCTTTTTTACCCGGTCCATTGTATCCTGCAATCTCAACCATTTGGCTTGCGTTGATAACTCCTTTCTTAACTACGCCTAAGATAACTGTTCCAATACCCTTAACTGGAAACACATGATCGATCAGAACTTTTGAGTAGGATCCATTCTTCAGATCGGGTTCTGGGAACAATAATCCTATTTTGACTACTTTTTTTTTGAGAGATTCGTAGTCGTCTTTTCCACGAATAGATACAATTTCAGTACCTTTCAAGCTAGTTGAGTCAAGAATTCTTTCAATTTTATTACAAGTATCTTCTAATTTCCATTCTGTTTTTGAGTTTATTCCCGCTATAGCCACTAAAACTTGAGTTTCAAATAATTGATGATAGAGATCCAGGCCAACTAAAATTTCTCCTATCGCAGCATTCAAGCCAACTTCTAAATCAACAACTAATACATGTATATTTGTAATGGTTAGTGCTTGTAAAAACGGCTTGAGTTTATCTGGATAATCTACAGGGGTTAAAGCACAAAATACATGTCCCAATCCCGCATCTAATCGGTTATAGAATTGAATGTCGGATTTTGTACCAGGGGAGCCTAAAGCTTGTCCTATGAAATTCCTTTGTTCAAAATTTTCACCAAAAATACCTACGAGAAAATTTCTTTCTTTAACCCCATTCATTCAATAGTAAAAACATGGGATTGAACAAAAGTTTTTCGATTTCTTTTATTTTAGAATGATTATTATTTAAACCAATCATTAATTTTTTCAACGCCATCAATAGCGTTTACTCCAAAATCATCTGCACCTGCGTAATCTGCCACATTTTGGTCAGTTGCCCCACCACCAACGATCACTTTAAAATCATTCCTGATTCCTTCTTTTTCAAACGCTTCAACGGTTTTTTTCATTGAATCATAGGCAATTGTAAGTAATCCAGACATCGCAACGACTTTTGGTTTATGCTTTTTAACTTCCTCGATAAATTTACTAACTGGAACGTCCACACCTATATCTATAACCTCGTAACCTTCAGATAGGAGCAAACTCTTAATAATGTTTTTACCTATATCGTGAACATCGCTTTCAACAGTGCCGATTAAAATCTTTCCTTTATTTTCACCTGAGCTAGCCTTCATGCTGCTTTCTGTTAGGCCTAACTCGTCCATAACGGCAGTCAACAGTTCTCCCGACATTATTAACTCGGTTAAAAAGATTTCTTTTTCGCTGAACATTTTTCCAATTTTTTCCATCACATCTTTACATATCTCCATGATTTCAAGCGATGTAATTCCTTCGGCTTTCATCTTTTTAACTGTTTCTAACACTTCATCTTCATCAAAATCGAGTATAGATTCTGTTAACATTTGTCCTAATTCACTCATGATTTATCAGTTTTCTTCATAATTTAATTTTAATTTATGCATATCTTCCATATTTTTTTGTATAATTGATTAGAGCATGTACGTTTTCAGGTTTAGCCTCGTCAGGGATTCCTAATGCCGCACAATTTAAGAATCCTCCTCCAGGTTTCAATTCAGCAAACATCTTTTCACAATATTTCTCTACATCTTTAGGAGACCCAACACACATGGTAGAGAGAGGCACATTTCCTTGAATTGCCATGTGTCCGTCTAAAATCTTATTAACCTCGAAAATATCGCTTTGATCAACCATCAAACAACATCTACGAGATATATTCTTAGGAAGTTCATGTAGGAAATGTACTAAATGAGTTACATCACTTTCCCACACGAGAAATGGAATATTTCCCTCTTTTACAAAAGTAACAATCATTTTCTTCAAGGTTGGCCAATAAAATTGTTCAAATTGCCTCGGAGATAATGAAAAGGCTCTTTCTGAAGGGAAAAAAATACCTTTTTGACCAAACATTTTTGGCAATGTAGATAATAATGGTGTTAAATAAGGCTCCATTCTTTCTAAAATCTCAATTAATTGGGCTCTTCTCTCTTTTTTCATCATGTCCCTTGTTATAGATTTTAAATCCCTGAAAATAAGGGACATTATATCAAAAGGAGGAAACGCAATCCCATTCATCAAGTTGTAATGACCTCTTGCTCTTGCTTGGTTCAGTGTATCTGTTACAGTTTGCACCCATTTGAGGGCTTCCATCAACACTCGTCCTATAAATGCAGGTCGTCGGTATCTTT
>JAEORV010000408.1 GCA_016840695.1 Promethearchaeota archaeon | reverse complement strand
AAAAAATACAAAATAAAATAAAATAAAATAAAATAAAATAAAAAAGAAAAATTCGAGAGAATATCACTCATCATATTATTAAAGCATTTCTAATAGATTATACTTGCTTATCATTTCAAGAACGCCCATGACTTTTAACTCATGTCCGTAGAGATCATTTGCATCAGAAAGATTTCGCCAGCAGAATGGACATTCGGTAGTTAAAATATCTGCACCAACGGCATTTGCCTCGTCACATCGTAAGCTAGATGTTCTTAAACTAAAATCAGGATAGCCTGCTCTTACCCCGCCTCCTGCTCCGCAGCACATGCTATTGAGCTTTATTCGGTACATTTCTTTGAATACAATCCCTACGTCTTCTTCGAGTTTCTTTAAGATTACTCTAGGGATCTCGAACCAATCGTTTATTTTTTGATTTATCTTGCGCATGTCGAGCATTAAATTCTTGCTATTTCTAATCATTTCTTGTTCTATTTCAATCGCAAAATGCCTTCCGGTGTGGCATGGATCGTGGTATGTAACCACCTTCCCCTTTAGTTCTTTGTTTGGTTTGAATTTAATTTTTCCCTGAGTAATCAAATCAGAAACCAATTCAAATGCGTGTTTCGTCTCAAAGGGAAGTTTTTTTCCTTCTTCCATCCATTTTGGATAATCTATAGTAAAGGTTCTATAACATCCTGCACAAGAGAAATAAACCATTTCTAAATTCTTAAAATTTTCGAGGTTCTTATTCATGAGCTCTTGAGCTGTATCGACCGCACCTATTCTGAAAAAAGGGCTACCGCAACAAACTTCTTCTTCAATTAAAGTAAAATCAATCCCAAGTTGTTCGAAGACTTTTGCAGTTGCTATAGCGACTTCAACTTGACGATATGAAGCAGTGCATCCAACATAATAGCCGATTTTTGCATCTTTATTATTAATGTGTTTTTCTAAACCAGCATCTTTTGCCCATTTAAATCTTTCATCCTTTTTTCCACCGTACGGATTGTTTAACTCCTTAACCAAGCGATCAACTAATTGATGTTTTTCTATCATCGGGACACCTGCTTCGACACAAGCAGCTCTTAATGATTCAATAATGTCCACGGTTGGAATCTTATTTTCGCATTGAGCCGAGCATTGACCGCATGTAATGCAAGGCATGATGACATCTCGTACCTCTTCAGTAAATTCCAAATCTCCACTCAAGATCGAACGGGCTATCCAGATTTTACCTGCGTTCCAGAAGGCTTCCCATCCGTATTCAATACCCGCAGGACACGAATCGACCATTCCTTCGTAAAGGACAGTACCTTGTTTTCCTCTAAATTCGCCTATTCCTTTTTTACTTGGTTCTCCTGAATATGCAAACCTGCAAGCTTTGCAGTGAATGCATTTAAAAATTTCGGGCTTCAATTCTTCTAGTCTTTCTTTACCTGTTTTTGCCATTTTTTTTCACCTCTGGTTTATGGAAGACCAAGTCTTCCTGGATGCATTATCATATTTGGATCTACAATCTTCTTCCAAGCTCTCAAGTATTTCCAGTACATTGCCGCTTGACTATATGTTAAAGGAGCATGAATGTATGGATCTGGCCTGTAATTTAACCAACCTTGTTTTAAAGCGTATTCCGTGGTTTCTCTGTTCATGTCTTGAACTTTTTCGAAATCTTCTTCTTTCGTTGAATCAAAGCAAATAATTGGCATGCAAATCGCTTGTCTGCATCGTTCAATACTTGCAATCCACATGACTTCTGGGAAGCCATATTTTTTCATTGCAGCATTGTACATTTCAGCAAAGTGGGCGCATTCGTTCCATGGCGTATAGAAAGTAATGAATAAGAATCCTGCTTCCCAGAAACTATATGGGATAGCAATCTTGTTTGGTTTCTTCATTCTACTTGCTATTTGCTTAGGATGTAATTCTTGTTGCTTCATTGCCGCGCCATCCTTGGCTCGATTCTTCGCAAAATCCTTGCAATGGTTGTTGATTATATCCACTGCATTATCAAGCTCTTTTTGACTTTGAGCCCATGTTTCCCAGTTCATCCACCATTTAGAGAAGCCAATTTCTTTGTAAAATTCATAGTCGTGTGGGACTTTATCTTTCGGCCATCGTGTCATCACGAGCGGATAATTTCCACCTTGAACCATAACGGTGTTATGTGCGACTCCAAATTCTTTCATGCCTAATTCAAGAGTCACGTCTTGCATGTCTTGTGGATTGCTCATTCCCCAAGCAACAACCGTTTTAAATTCGGGATGAGGAAAAATTTTTACAGCAGCTTTAGTAATAACGCCCATTGTACCTTGACTACCCATTAAGAACGACCACATATCAGGACCTAATCCGTATTTATAAAATGGTTTTGCAAATGGAAGTGCCCAAGAACCAGTACGTACAATATCTCCGTTTGGAAATACGACTTCACCGCACATGAAATTATCCCCTTGAGGTCCTACTGAGGAAGTGTATAGAGAAAATCCCCTATCAATAGCATCTCCCATTACTGTAGCTGCGGGAGGCGCTCCATCAGCAATTGGAGGTGCCCAATCGGGATGGTATTTTTCCATGTATGCCCAAAGCGTTCCATTAGTGACTCCTGGTTCAACAATGGCGATCCGGTTAGCTTCATCGATTTCGATGATTCGATCCATTCTTCCTAAATCAAGTTGAACTCCAGCCGGTTTAATTGTAGGACAAGCAAATCCACCAGAAAGCCCTCCTGAAATTGGTGATACCGCAATTTTCTCTTCGGAGCAATATAAAAGGATCTTTCTTATCTCTTCTACATACTTTGGTCGAACAACGATATCTGCAATCTGAGATTCCAAGCCCATTACCGACTTTGCGAGATATGAAGCTGTGATCGCTTTGTTGTTAGTAGCGTAATTTTTACCAACAATTCCAATCATGGCTTCAAGATCTTTTTCATCTGGTAATTTATAACTAATTGTAATCTACCTTTTCTTTTTTTTTGTATACTTATTTATTTTTAAAATAGTGTATAGGTTTGAAAATTAATTATAAAATTTAAGCATTAAGTAAATGTTTTTCATAAAAAGGATGGCTTTTTCCTATAATAGTTTTGTTCAATTTTTATAAGCAAACTTTGTAGCGAAGAAGCGAGATTTTAGTAGAAATCTT
>JAEORV010000407.1 GCA_016840695.1 Promethearchaeota archaeon | reverse complement strand
TTTTGCGATCGCAGAACCTTTTCATAGTTTTGGGGCGCTCCTATTGATGTCCTTGACAATTCGTTCGCCTGTTACCCCAACAGATTTTTCTAATTTTTTCGTATTAGTATGGCCAATTTTAATGGAGGTCATCGTTTTTGGTTTTATCATGGGGGAATTACTGGAGAAGTATAATCCAGTAGTAACCAGTAAAATTATTGCGAAACATAAGCGTAATCACACTGTAATCATAGGATATCACCATCTTTCTGAGAGAATTGTAGAATATTGTATTGACAATAAAAAATCCTTCTGTGTTATCGAGGACGATCAAGAGAAAGTAGAAGATTTAATTTCGGCTGGTCTTCCAGTAGTTGTGGGAGATGCGACAGAGACCTCAAATCTTAACTTTGCTAGTGTAAAGCGGGCTAAGGAAGTCTTTATCAATATTGATGATGTGAGAGTTGCAATAATCTGCACGGAAAAGATTCGTAAAACAAATCCCAATTGTAGAATCTATGTTCGAGCTTTTGGAGAACATGTACAAGAATACTTAAAGCAAAAACCGTTAAATGCATATTCATTTTCCATCTCAAAATGGGCGATGGAAGGCATCCAAAAATGGACTAACGGAGAAAAAGGAACAGCAATTGTTATTGGACGAGATTCTTTAACCCATCGCATTGCTCATCACATTTCGTTGCTGCCTGAACGCGAGGTTTATCTTTTTGATGACGAGCACGATGGCATTGAGTTTGTAGTAAACGACCAACTACATATAATAAATGAACATGCGTGCTTTTTAAGTGATTTACGAGAACATGTGAAATTAGATGAGGTGTCACAAGTATTTATTTGTTGGAAACAAGATTCTGATTTTGACGATTCATTATATTTGGTCTCTAAGTTAAACCTACGATACCCTAATATTCAAGTTTTCGTGCGAGTTTTTGACGAAGAACTTATTGATTTAGTAGAAAAACATAACGCCAAAACGTTTTCGACCTCAAGTAAAGCGTTTAAATTACTACAAAAAGAAGTTCCATCAGATTCCGCAATTGCTCTTCAAAAATAGTTTTTTTCTTTATTTTTTATCTTATCCAAAATTGCATGTATTTTTAAGAAATAAATGAAAAAATAAAATTGAGTAAACTATATTTTGTTTTCTCCATTATAAAGATTATATTACTGCTAAAGAACAATCATAAAGATGTCAGTAAATAACAATATTGGGAAGAATAAAAAAGTCCTTTTTGCCTCAATGGAATTGATAATGAAAAACCTTCAAGCGAACATGGATCATCTTAGTAATCTAAAGCATGCTAAATTCACCGAAGATTTTATTAAAGTTGCTTACGAAGGATTACAAAAGAATCGTAAATTTTTCTTATTAGCTTCTGGAAGAAGTGCGTTCATATTGCAATGTTTTGCTACAAGATTAGTACATTTAGGGGCCGAAGTATATATGGTTACAAATTTAGCGAGCAATCCCGCGCTTTCCCGGGAAGATATTTTGATCGTGTTATCTGGTTCAGGAACAACAGCAATAGTCGTGAGTTTGCTTGAAAATATTGTGAACACAGTAAAACCAAAAGGAATAGTCTGCATTACTTCACACCCAGAGACGATAATCGGTAGAATTGGTGATGTTACGATTAAACTCAAAGGCCGTTCGAAACAAGACCGAACTCATGCTGGAGACGACACCGCAATTCTCACACCTGAGGGAACAGCTTTTGAACAGGTTGCGTTTACATATTTGGATGGAATAATAGCGGAATTGGCTGTAAAAATGAAATTGACCAACGATGACTTGTTGAGGAAGCACGCTAATGGCACGTAGTGCCATAATCTCTCTAATTTTTAAGATTTCAGTAATAGATTCCTTTCTAATCGTTTTGTTTTATTAAAATTCTATTAGGTAAAAATAATTACAATTCCTACTATATTATTATTGACCAATTTCTATAGTGTTTCTACGAGATATTCAATGAGTAGAAATCTCCAAATTGGCCTAAAGGGAGCCCTTAAAGGGTTCCTGATTTTTTTTAATTTAATCAAAGATTTAACTCAAGAGTGCTCCAATTGCTCCCATAAATTCAGCATTTTTTAGAAAGACCGCTTTTTTTTGTTGAAACATGCAGATGCGAGAAATTGCCTTCCTTAAAATCTTGTTTTCTATTGTAAAACCACCACAAAAAACGATATCTTTCACGTCCTCCTTATCAGCTAAGAAACTTGCGAGCATTCCAATGTTTTCGGAAATTAAACTGATAACTGAATGAAGTAAATCTTCTTTCTTGGCAGATTTTATATCTTCAACTTTTCCGAAAGAAGCGGCTGTGAATTCCCTGAAAATATTGTCAACCCTATTATCCTCATCATCGTAAATGTCCGATACCTTTAGGTCAATCCCATATCTATCTCCTTTTGTTGCGGTTTCTACTGCTTCTTTATATTTTATCTCGTTATAAATCAATTTGAGCAATCCCATGAAGAAACCCCCTCCTAAAGCAGTTCCTCCTAGATGTTGAAAGGATTCCCTCTTTAATATTATTGAGGTTCCAGTACCAATGGACACTATTAACGATGGTGGAAGTTCTTTCTTCTTATTTAGCATGTATAAAGTTTCTATGCCTTTTGAATTCGCTTCAAATTCATTTAATAGTAGGGTTTCCACTTCGTTTGAGAAATCATTATTTAAACTGAAAGCTTTACCGCCAGTAAATATAAATTTATTGTATTTACCCTTTTTTGTCATCAGAAAGGATCTAATTTCTTGAAAATCTGTTTGAGTAGGAAGGATCAATAAATTAAGGCTTTTATCCTCAACTAGAGCTATCTTTGTTAGTGTTTGTCCCATGTCAATTCCTATCGTATCAATCGGAATTTGAATGCTTATTTCATCAAGTGGAATTTTACTTATAGAATTCTCCATGAAAAACACTTACTTAAAGATTTAATACATAATTAATATAATTAATCTTAAGTTTTATTAATCAATATTCCTAACACCCTTCTTAAAATGGAACGATCTAGCTTAGAACAATCTGAAGTTGTTATAACAAGAAGTAAAACACCTTTAGAAGGTATTTCTAATGGATTTGAGAAACTAGGAGGGATTTCTAAATATATTAAAGACGGAGATCAAGTTTTCATTAAATTT
>JAEORV010000406.1 GCA_016840695.1 Promethearchaeota archaeon | reverse complement strand
GGTTTTAGATCCAACTCCAAAAATTCGAGCTGTATTGTTTGCCTTGAGATCGATCAATGAATCCCTCGATCACGTGTTTTTAAAATCCAATTCTGATGTTTTCATGAACTTGGATACTATCGAGGGAAAAATAAAGAATTTAAGATTGCTAAGAGGATTAATTCAGACTAAATTAAGCACGATATATAACGAATTGGATTATAATAGACGACAGCATTACACCAGTGTCTTGAAGCATTTAATTAGCGAGTTTGACTTGCAAAGCATTGTTTCTCGAGTTAATGAAAAATTTACGATTATTTACGACTCGATGGAAGAATTATACCTAAAAAAGAGCGAAGAAAACCAACAAAAAGCAGAAAAGGGAATGAATATCCTTAATCTCCTCTTTGGAGTTGGAGTATTAGGCGATTTAGTAGCCATAGCAATGATTGCGTTATCGTTAGGAGAAGACGCAATAGGAGCAAAAATATTAAATGGATTAGTTGCAATAATCATAACGGGTATTTTAATAGCAACAATAGGTTTTTACATGAACATGAAATTAAAAACTCGCAAAGAAAAAATAAAAAAGACAGTCGATGCAGTGATTGAAGATGGAAAAGGTAATATCGTGTTGATCAAGCGTAAATATCCGCCATTCATAGATCACCACGCACTTCCAGGAGGATTTATTGAAAAGGGTGAGTCTCCTGAGCAAGCATTAATTAGGGAAGTTAGGGAAGAAACTAATCTTGAGGTGAAAATCGTTGAAAAAATTGGGATTTATGACGATGAAAATCGAGATCCGCGTGGTACCGTTCACTCTACCGCTTTTAAATGCGTTATTACTGGTGCTCTTTCTAAAATGGAAAGCGGTGACGATTCAAAAATGGTCGAACTTTACCCCATTAGAAAGGTAAATGATTTGGATTTAGCTTTTGATCATAAAGAAATATTAAAGGATGCAGACATCATAAAATAAAACTGTAATTATAACATATTTCCTTTTTTTAAATTATTACACGAACTTTATTATTTTATAAAAAATTTTCAAATTAAAATATAACAGACATGTGATTTAAAATGCCGATTATAATACCTAGTCCATGGACAGGAAAGGAGCCCCAGATTCACGAGTCTGCTTTCATTGCACCAACAGCAACCATCATTGGAGACGTTATAATTGAAGAAGGTGTAAATGTCTGGTTTGGTGCGGTAATTCGAGGGGACTGGTGCCCGATAAGAATTGGTAAAAATACAAGCATTCAAGAAAATGTGACTATACATAGTGTAACTAACAAACTGGTGGATATTGGCTCTAATTGCATCATAGGACACCACGCAATGATTCATGGTCCCTGCGTAATTGAAGACGGGTGTCTTATTGGAATTGGAGCAAATGCCATACATAATTCTAAGTTAGGAACGGGATCCTTGCTTGCTGCGGGGGCTGTTCTATTAAATAAAGAAATACCACCAAGAAGCTTAGTTACGGGCATTCCTGCTACTGTTAAAAAACAGTTTCCTGAGGGTGGCATGTTAGAAGGAGCAAAATCTTCAGGATTATATGCCGAAAACGGCCAAAAGTTTAAAGAATTATTCGAGAAAAATCCCGAATATGCTGAATAACTTTTCTTTTCTTTTTTTTTATACAAGATTAATATAAGTCTTCTATTACAAATCCTAAGTTTAAGTCAATCAGCGTTTTTTCTAAGGGATATCCATTTTCTGGATTCCACCCCATCTTTTGACAATAACCTCTTTGATCCGCTTTATAATCAATCGTGATACCTTGATAAGGACCACTTTTAAAAGGAGGATTTCCAACCGTTCTACCGGGTAATTCGTTTCTCATGAGCTCTACACCCTCCCGTAAGGTAAAGGCTTGTTTTATTGTTTGAATTCTCAAGCCGATTTCTATCACGTCGTTTATGGAAAGATCCCATCCTACAACCGCTCGAATGCATTCCAATAGGGGGTATGTTTGAAACCAATACGTGAAGTAACATATTCCGAGAGCACATGTGCTCTGATAAAGACCTGAAACCATCTTCATCGCTTCATATCTATTATCTCCGGGCTTTTCGTGATTCTTTGGCAAGTGAAATTCTTTTACATAATTATCGTCTTTCATGGGCCCCCTTGCAAACCGATCCAAGCTAGCGTTAGTGTGTCGTCCTGGCGTGGGTTCATAAGCATAAGTCCGTGCTAGTGATTTTGAGAATTTTGAATCATGCATTGGTAATTCTTGACCAATAGAGTGAATTGCGAACTTCTCGCTTTCTTTTCCTATTCTTTCAGAAGCTTTTTTTGAACCATCCGCTAATATATCACCGATTCCTTCGCGTTTTATCATCTTTTTTAATAATTCGAGGATAGATCTTGAGTTTCCCCAAGTTAGTTCAAGCCCATCTGTATCACTTTCACTAATTAGTTCATTCTCGAAGCATTCAATAGCAAAAGCTATTGTTCCACCTGCAGAGATCGTGTCTAGACCGGCTCTATTGCATAAATCGTTTAAGGCAAACATCGAATTAATGTCGTCGTTGAGTAATAAATGACCAAAAGCCGCACAAGTTTCATATTCTGGGATGTGAGTCTCTTCGAGCATTAATTCAGGAACTTTCATTACAGCACCGCATTGAACAGGGCAAGAAAAACATCCAGTACTTCTTATTCGATACTTATTGATTTTTTCTCCAGAAATCTTGCTGAGCCTATCGAATGGAAAGTCTTCAGCGCAACTTCCCCCCCAATTTTTTACTGGGGCGTCTTCTTTCATTCCTGCACTGACATTAACACCTGATAGTCCTTGAGTTTTGAAGAGATAAGCAGAACCCGTGGTTGCGTTATTTATCCCTTTATTATATGTTATCGCAAGATTAGTCAAATCCTTTTTATTAGCTAAAAATATTTTTTTATTTCCTTTTAGCACTAAAGCCTTGAGTTTTTTGGCACCCATGACCGCACCAAAACCAGATCTCGCGGCTGCCCTTCCTTTATCATTGATGATTCCTGAAATTAATGATAATTTTTCGCCGGCTGGACCTATACTTGCGATTCTTGCATTGCTACATTCTTTATTTATTTTTTCTTCCGTGTCTATAGCGTCTAAACCCCAAAATTCAGAGGCATCAATAATTTGCTTTTGATCGTCAATGATG
>JAEORV010000405.1 GCA_016840695.1 Promethearchaeota archaeon | reverse complement strand
TTTTAGGAGAACTAGGCGATAAAACTCAATTAATCGTCTTTAATATATCTCTCGAGCACGAAAAAAAATACAAAGTGGGAATTGGAGCAACTCTAGGATTTGGGGCTATTGTAACTCTAGGAGTGTTTTTTGGAACCATAATTACTAATTATATTCCATTGAATCTCATTTCTTTCATCTCTGGAATTGTTTTTGTCATAATCGGTGTTTTAGATGCGAGAAATCTAAAACCCCTATACCGGGAACATTACAAACTGAACCAGGGAGAAGAAATAAAGAGCATAATCGAGGACGAAACACCCTCAAAATATTCAAAATTAAAGAATAATCCGTATCTTGGGGGATTTGGGTTCATATTTTTAATGGAACTGGGAGACAAAACTCAGATTTTAACGATTACTTTAGCCTCGATTTATAATCTCCCGTTTGAAGTATGGCTCGGTTCATTTCTTGCCTTAACTACTCTGGCATGGATTGGAGTGTTTTTTGGAGAGATCGTGGCTCGGAAAGTTCCTAAATTTCATTTAAAAACAATCTCTGTTTCGATCTTTATTATAATTGGCATAATCATTATTGTAACTTCTTTCTAAATCCACAAATCGCTCTCTTTTTTAGTCTAAGTGTATGATTCTTCTGCGTAGGGAATCAGTATTTTTATTATAATTAAATATAGTGGAATTATTAATAGTTCTACAAAAATCGATATGATAAATGGAGCAGCTGATCCGAGAGAATCGTAAGCTAAACCACCTAATATTGGTCCAATCGACGAACCCAAATTAGTGAAAAATGAAGAAAGGCTCATGATTTTTCCACGGTGTTTGATGTTAATACGGCTCATTAAGTTAATGAATATTAATCCAGCAGACATTCCTATCGTCAAATCAACCAGCAAGAGGCCCGTGAACATCCATATGTTTGTAGTCGAAATGAGTAGCCAAGTCATCAGAGCACCTGAGGAAGCTAATATCGGAATTCCAATCGCCGGAGGAATTTTATCCGCAAGTTTCCCCAATCTAGGCGCTAAAAACGTGGCGAACAATGCTGTAGGAAAATAAGCGAGAATAACAAACCCCATCTCGTCAGTTATGTTCTCTAATATATAAATATTTAAGTAAGGTCTGGCCAAGGTATGATTTACGCTACTCAATAAGATAACGCAGGATAAAATGATCATTCCAATTATCATTATTTTAGTAATAACCGACGAAGTATTTTCAGGAGATTCTAGAGAATTATTGTTATTCTGAACTTTTTCGTCGTAAAATTTAATTGTCTCGTCTACTTTAGTGTAAAATAGAACTCCCGCGATTAAATTCATTATCCCATATAATAGAAACGCGCTATATAAAAAAAACGGATTTGCATTAATTGCGCTTAATCCAAAGAAAATTCCAAATCCCACCAGTCCTCCTATTATTTGCCCTATCGCATTTGCGGAATCTCTTTTCCCATATGCGTGAGATCTATGGTCTTTCGATGACTTTTGAGCAACCAAAGTATCTAAAGGGATCCAGAAAAATCCCGCTAGAAATCCCAATATTAACGTTCCTATCCCTAGAATAAATAGTGAATTCACGACAATTGCGAGATATATTACGAAATACGCAGCAGCACGTCCAAATGACCCTATCATTACTAAATTTCTTTTTGAGTTAGTTCGATCCACGAGAAATCCAACAAAACTACTACTCATGATAAGACCAATCGTAATCAACGAAATTATAATTCCCACTTCCGTTGCAGAAGAATTCATGTTGATTCGTGCGACTATAGGGATTAAAAAATTAAAGAAGAAAAACCCCATGCTGTTAAATATAACGATGTTAACCATGAACTTGAAATCTTCGGTGTAATAATCGTTAGTATTTTTGGCACGCATAATTCTCATTCTCGCTCGTGTATTATTATCTTGAAAAAATGTGAATTATACAGGTCCCACCAAAACCTACCATTTGTGCTAAAGCGT
This sequence comes from Promethearchaeota archaeon, assembly GCA_016840695.1. Classification (GTDB taxonomy): domain Archaea; phylum Asgardarchaeota; class Lokiarchaeia; order Sigyniarchaeales; family SOKP01; genus FT1-020. The sequence continues at coordinate 1,180 of JAEORV010000405.1, read as the reverse complement.
GTTTAGGAGGAACGAGTATTTGTCGCTTGCCTGCCTCCCCTCTCATCTGCCAGTAAATCTCTGCAACTTGACCGATTCCCGTGGGACCCAACGGGTGACCCATTGCCAGTAATCCCCCACTCGTGTTAATTGGGATGCGCCCGTCAATTACGGTTGCGCCTTCTTCCACGAGCTTGCCTCCTTGACCTTCGGGACATAGACCTAATTGCTCAGCAACATATACTTCCTCAATAGTAAAAGCATCGTGTAGCTCTACTAACCCTAGCTCTTTTGGCGCTATACCCACGCGCTTATAAGCTTCACGCGCTGCAAATTCTGTCATCTCGTTGGAATTAAGCGCTGGATTGGTTTCGCTCATTGATACAGAAGTACTCACCCATACGGGATTAGTGATCCCAAGGCGCTTGACGACGTCTTCGCTTGCCAAAATTGCTGCCGCTGCACCATCACCAGTCGGGCAACAGTGTAGTGTAGTCAATGGTTTTACAATCATGGGCGCATTGTGTACGTCTTCAATGGTGATTTCCTCTTGGAATTGAGCGTACGGATTTAAGGCGCCATTGTGATGATTTTTTACGGATATCATCGCTAATTGATCAATAGTCGTGCCATATTTCTTCATGTGGGCGCGCGTCACTTGAGCAAAATGTTTTATGATAGGACTTCCTTTTTTTGCTTTTTTGGGGGCGGTTTTATTGTTAGTATCACTATTTGTCCTTGCATTTGAAAAGTTCATTGTTGAAAACGGAGATTTCCGCTTATCAATCCCGAGTGCAAGTGCCATGTCAAATTCACCAGATCCGACTTCCAGGTACGCCCCGCGAAAAGCGTAGGATCCTGAAGCCGAAGCGTTCTCCACGTTCGTGATTGATAATCCCGTCCTACCAAGCTTGTAAAATAATCGAGCTCCCGCAGTTGGACCTTGACCAGTGTGCCCGCACCACCCGCTCTGTACTTGAGACCATTCAATGCCCGCAGACTCCAGGGCTCTATTAATTGCCGTGTGAGCAAGATCGTGCGAGGATATATCGTCCCACTTGCCATATCGGTGTAAGCCAACGCCTATAACTGCTACTTTGCGCATTTATAATAACCTCCTAAAAAATATCATGATTAAGTTTTTAACCCTTAAGATTGATTCAATATGCTTATTACTTCTCTACTCAATTTCTTAATTATA
>JAEORV010000404.1 GCA_016840695.1 Promethearchaeota archaeon | reverse complement strand
CGATCGCGAATACTATGACCAAGAACGCATCTTATGTATGGCTGCGTATTTGTTTGACGTGCAACGGAAGAATAGATTAGCTCAGAAAGGCGTTCTCAAAAGATTTCCTATCAACTGTTATGGTGAGCAACATACGATAGACTCAATCCGCCAGGAAAAAGCTGAGATGTATACTAAGCTCAAAGATAAACGCAATACTCCTGAATATGAAATGTGGTTTTTAGCATATAAGCCCGGTAAAGCTGACGCGCCTAACGAGGGTAAGGCTAAAACCCGAAAACACCGTGCTCATTCCGCTAAAACGCAAAAGAAGCGATTACGTCGTAAATCACGCAAAAATAATAAATAAAGGATTTCTTAAGTACTAATAGTTCAGGACATAGATTTAATTTGATTACTAAGCCTAGTTTTTAGTAATCAAAGTAATTAGAAGATCCTTTAGCTTCTATTGTGTGTCATTAGGTCTAAATGTAACATAGTAATTTCTTCCACCGCCAGTTTGTGGATATTCCTTTTCAGCTTCGATTAAACTATTATTTAGGAATGCATAAACATCTATAAAGTTCCAAGCCAAGAAACCATGAGACGTATAAGGATTTAACACCTTTTCAGTATATTCCCGTCTCAAATCTTCCGATATCTCACTAAACGCATAATTGCTTACCAAATAACTATTAGTTTTTAGATCACTAAAATTGTCGATTTGTCCGAAACGAGTATTCTTTATGTCCAGTAGACCCAAGTATTTTTCTTGTAAAAGAGATGCCTCCAATAAGTCGAATATAAAGTAACTATCGATTGTGATACCATACAGCGGAGCTAAACTATGTAAAACAAAGCAAAGTCCTCCATATCCACCTCCAATCTCAATTATGTCAACTTTGTTTAATCCATGCGATTTGATATTCTTCAGTATAAGCAATGCGTGAAACACATATCTCAGGTTGCTTGGACTACAACATATGAAGTCTTGGAAGTCTGCCTTAATCGTTTTACCATATTTATCGTTTAAGCTGCAAACAGTCTTGATAGTCTCTTGGTTTTGTTCATAAAAATTTGGAAAATGTTTCTTTATTTCATCTAAATAGGCATTGCCCTGTGCTTCACTACAGTGTTCAAGAATAGCTCTATAATCACCATTTGACTTAAAATCTAATTCCTCAGGCGTCATTTCTAATTGCGAAATTATTGATGCTTGATATCTAGAATACATACTTGTATTCATTAGATACCCTTTTATCTTACATATGAACGAATCATAATTTGCTCCATTTAATTCCCCGAAATTATTAAAATAATTATAACCATATAGTTCAATGATCAAACAGTTTCTGATCATTCAACTGCTTTTAGGAGTATGCTACGCAGACTGTGATTGGTCTCCTGATAAGCCAAAAATTAAAGAATCATTAATAAATGGTCTCCAGAAAAGTGATGTAATCTGCCACGACCATATTATGGTACTTTTCAATAAGGAAATTGGGTTTCCATTTGCTACGTATGCGATACATAAACAAGAACAAATGACAAGACTAGAAGGTGGGCGAAAAGAATTCATTCCAGACCCCAACATTCCCTTGAATGATCAACACTTACCAAATGATACTATCTTTCATTTACCCTATAGCAGAGGGCACTTGACTCCTAGCTATATTATGACCTATGATAAGTCGGCAAACGGAGCGTGGGAAGAGACTTATTATATGAGTAACATTTTACCTCAAACAGCATATCTTAATGAAGGTGCTTGGGAAAAACTAGAAATGAATATTGTCGACACGCTTGAGCAACAACCATCTGGAACTGTGTGGGAAATATACACTGGAGGCTTTTGGGACGGCAAAAACGAGTTAGGAGCGACTAAAGATGAGATAAAAACAGACTACTTGTTCTGGAAAGCACTATGTAATCGCAAGAAATGTTCTTCAGGATTAATTACTGCTTACAATCACGATGGAGTGTTGCGATGGGATGTTGTGCCTGTCGCTAAACTGCTACCCGGTTTGTTTGACCAATGTTGTCCATGGAACAAAGCATTATCTGAGTGGAAAGCATTACTGAACAATGTAAACGAACACCCAGTCATCGTTTAGTTTAATACGCGATGTCCATAGTCTTTCCAAAGTTCTTTCAGTAGCTGCTTTGCACGTACTATAGGAGTTGATTGTTTGACGTCTTTTGGTAATTTATTTACAAGTTCAATCAACAAGCTAACTACATATGACAATACGTACCAGATTACTCTGGTAGAAGCACTCATTAAATAATCATATGTAGACCAATCCTCTACGAAAGAAACAAGGTCATTCTTTTCGCGGTGTTTCAGAAGATTATGCGTCTTTTGTATTCCATCTACCGCTCTAGCCGCGACATTTGCTTCAGCTTTTACCGAAAGAGCTTCTTTCAATAAACGAAAAGATGTCAGTTTGACATAGAGAGTTCGATACAAATGGTTTTTTCTTTTTTCATTGTCAAACGGAAAAAGATAAGGCGTTCCTCCGTCAATACACATATCATTTGTAGTCGTATTACCATCGATAAAATATGGTAAGTATGAAGATTTCTTCAAACAGTCTGCTAAATCTTTCTTATTAGAGAACGTAGACGTAACACACCTACTATGGTCTTTCAAATTCACATAAGTTATAAATAGCTTATTGTTCAACTTGGATAACATACTGTCGCTTATGTTCTCGACTGCTTTATCTATTAAACTCTCTAAGTTTGCGAAATTACCTGCTTCTAAAAAACTACTGCTCAATTGTAGATAAAACTCTTCCAGAGACTCTAACTGGGATGTTAAGTATAGCATTCCGATAAGTGCTCCACAACTAACACCTGAAATCCGTTCTACTATGAGCATCTTCCGCTTTTCGAGCTCTTTCAAATAACATAATACACCAGCTTCATATGCTCCATTAAGTGCACCACCTTCTAAAACTATATCCAGTTTTTGTGGAAGCTCACAACTTGTTAATCCGTCTAAAAGAGCATTGACAAATGGTTCAAGATATTTCATAAACTAAAAGTATATGAGATATTAGACTGTCTATCTTAAACCTGGCTGAAATGGATCAGAGTTTTGTTTAAAACAAAATAACACGTTCCAAACAGTCCAGCAATATAGAGATATCCTCCCAATGTTGGATTACCATCT
>JAEORV010000403.1 GCA_016840695.1 Promethearchaeota archaeon | reverse complement strand
ATGTCTGATAAAATAGATTTAATTGTTGATATTGTTAGAGAAACTAAAGAGAAAGTTGAGAAAATCCACGATGTTCAGATAGAGCAAGCCGTTGATATTAAACATAATAAAGATAAAGCTTTTTTTGGCATGAAAACCTTGGTTGCAGGAAGATTAAAAGTAGAAAAAGCATATGAATACATCTCTCAACATAATATTTGCTCTGTCGTGATAGGACAAGTAGATGTTGAAGAAGCGAAAGCATCAACTAAGGTTGCGTTAGACGCCTTACAGAATAAATAAATCATTCAAACAAATGTTCGCCACCTTCTAACTTGATATAACTGATTAGCAATTTTGATAGAAATTCTGCCAATTTCTCATCATTTTCCGTTATTTTTCCAAAGATCACGTGACGAACAATAATGTTGTTGAATGTGTTGAAAAGTAGCTTGCTTGTTTGTATGTCATTTTCCCTCCCTATGAATAAGAGCAATTTTGAGATTGTATCTATAATTGGTTTGTAAAAATCATCAAGATCAAATTCATCTGAGTCTTTAAATGATCCCTTATCGGAAAGATATGCTATTTCCAAAGCAGCTATTATTTTTTTCATTCGACGAGTATATATTATGCACAATCGAAAAAATGTTTTAAGGAGCTCCCTTATTGGTTTCTCAGATAATTTTTGGATGTTCTCTATTTCTTGTTTTATCGATTCAAGTTTAATTCCTGTAAATCCTCTAATAAAACCCGAATCCATTATTATTTCTTTAACGATATCAGGTTTTCCTTTATTGAAATATTTATAGATGAGCCCTATGCTAACTCCTACTTCTCTTGCTATTTGATTAGTCGACACATTTGCATAACCGTTATCTTTAATTAATCTCTTTGTAATTCTTAAAATTCTCTTTATTGTTCTCTCTTTTTTGCCAAGCTTCTTTTTCTTAGGTTCATTCATCAATAAACGCTTTAAATTTCTAAAAATCAGTAAGATTTTTTCTTTTCCTTATACTATAAATCGTGTTTTTTTTATATAAAGGTTTAGCAAAAAGTGAGAGATTATCACAAATCACATACATTTATATATGAGAGTTTCTATAATAAAATTAAGAAAAAGTGATAACTTCTCACTTTTTTCCAAAATTATCTGGTCAAATCTAATCAATTATTTTTGACATTTTTATGACCCTATTCCTACTCCGGATTTGGCATTTGGCCAGGTAACTTTTCCTTTATTAGATGCTTTCTATATTAACGACAATATCTTCTCAAGTTCAGATTCTTTCACGTTCAGTAGTCCCACTTCGGGCAGCCTTTCTGTAAGCGTGAACCAATTTTTATCCTTTTTAAATATATCTTCCAATAACACCAGAGCCTCTTCCAATTTATCGATATTTGCTAAAGAGATAGCAGTCCAATACTTCATTTCGAGATTCTCTGGAATCATCTTGCGCGCTGAGTTGTATTCATCAAGCGCTTCGTCCTTGTTTCCCTTCTCCATTGCAAGGTCTCCGTTATCCATGTGTTCGTAAGCGCGATATATTTTTAATAGCCTTGCCAATTCTTTCAACGGTTCTTCGTGATCTGCTACTCTGATGTCAATCAATGGGTCGTCCCATTTATTCTCTTGAGTCTCACTTGCTACCACTAAAAGAGCTGCGGATTGTTTACCCCGGATATCTCCTCCAACGGCTTCCGCGGCTTCTAAGCTCTTTATTAGACGCTCCGGCAAAGGTAGATCTTCACTATTGGTAAAAGCATCTGCCATTGATGGCCATACTTTATCAGAAAGCATCATGTTAGCTTGAACAGAAAAGTTATCTCCTTCAACATGACCTGCGTGTTTTATGCATTTTGCTCCCGTGTGCGCTGCAACCCTTCCTTTATTATCAAGAATTGCTACTTGCCTCACTTCTTTTCCTTCATCATCTGAAAGCAAAATATCAAGTGCTTCACTTGGAGATTTACCTTGTTTAAGAAGATCAAGTCCTCGTAATCCAAAAGATTTATTAACAAAAGATTGCGTGGCAACAACTCCCACTCCAGATTCACCCCAAGAAACGACCGTGCCGACAGAAAACCAGTGACTCTGGACAGCTACCGCCATATCGCCTGTTTTTGGATCCCGCGCCACGATTGAGTAGGTGTTTGCGATTGCATCGTAATTACTTCGATTAAAAATAGTAGGCATACTTATAAGTATAGTACGAAAGCTAAATAAAATTATTGGCAACTGGTTTTATTACGATGTCATGGCTTTCTTTATCACCTTTTCAAACACTTCATACGTTTGAGCTCCGACTACGATCCTATCCCCAATAAAAAATGTCGGGACTCCACTAATTCCAAAACCGCCTAACTTCTCGAGAGCCTCCTTTAATTTATTGGCTGGCTCGTCAGTTTTAATATAATCTAATATTTCTTCCTTATTCAATCCAATTGACACAGCTAGATCTAATAATAAAGATAAATCGCCTATATCCTTTCCTTCTTTCCAGAACGCATCGAGCACTAATATGTGAAACTCGTCGAATTTCCCTTTTTTTCTCGCATATTCCGAGATGTATAACGCTAATCGTGAGTTCGGCCACTTATCAGAAAACTTTAATTCAAGACCATCTTCCTCCGCAAGTCGTTTTACATTCATTAACGCCATTTCTAAATAATCACGAATAAATGGCATTCTCTCTATTTGTAATCCTCTTTTTGGGATTTCTGGATGGAGTTCAAACGGTTGCCACTCGACGTCGAGATCGAATTGTTCCTTGAGCTTCTCTATTCGGTGATAACCAATATAACAAAAAGGACAGATGTAATCAGAAAACACTAATACTTTAACTTTATTATCGCTCATGATTCATAATTCACGAGTTCAAGAGCGTTTTTATAGTTTATTGAAATAAAAAATAAATAAAAAAAAAGTTAGATATGAATTAACTCAGCTTCTTCCCTAACTCCTCTGCCCAAGTCTTAACTTTTTCTGGATTTGTCGTGTCTTGTTTCAATCCTCTTCCACCAAATCCCTCATAAGCAACTGGATTCAATTGAAGCTTGGTTATTATTTTTTTGGTAATATATTTTCTAATAGCACCTTCATAGCTTTTAGGGGTTCCTGCTTCGTGGGATGAAAAAAAGATTGCTAGATTTTTATCCGCAAAATCATTGTTCTTTAGGAACT
>JAEORV010000402.1 GCA_016840695.1 Promethearchaeota archaeon | reverse complement strand
AATAATGCGCATTAATTGTATCCTACTATTTTTATATCAAAAATCTGTTCTTTCTTTAGGAGGCCTTATGCATGAGTTTGGGCGCGGACGTTGCTGATCATATCTCCGCACCAGGCTTGTTAAAAAACTCCCCGAGTGCTCATTACTTTTATTGGATGCAAAAAGCATGCAGAATGCCAATGAATTATAAAACCCGTAATTGGCATGAGTTTAGAGTGGCGTCTGATCTCATCGATGCACGAATTACAACCATCACTACCAAAAAATATGTAATCCAGGCCACAATTTAGTGACAAAAAATCCACTAATCTATTAGGAATGAATTCTAATAATTTGTTTAACTAAAGGGATCGAGCAGAAATGCCACAAACTGTTAAAAAAACTTATTTATACTTATATTTGATAACACAAAATGCCAATCGTCACAATATTTAAAAAGATATTTTTTGAAGCATATTTTGAGTTAGCTCAGAAGGTGTATGAATGCAGGATGGAAATAAGGATCAGTGTAAGGATAATTTCACAGCTCTAAGTGGGGATTTGATACAACTGATTTCTTATTTAAAATTACCTACAGAAAATTTTAGACTATGTAATCTCAGACAGACTTAATCCTATCCTTCTTTCACTTTTCAAACTACGGTAATGTTTGTCCAGCCATTTATTCCTGTAACAAGCTACAGGGTATCATAGGAAAGGGGAAAAAAGCGATGGCAGTTGTTCCAGGATTTGGGTTTCTATTGGGTCCCAAAATATAACCATTGTTTATCAATTTCATGTCAACCCCTTCTTTTCTGAAAAAGGCAGAATCCACACGTGGTTCGAGCACGCCATTTTTCAAATACTCTTTTCCCTATCAGATAGTCATCTAAAGTCTAAGATCAAATGAATGATCAAAATCATGACACCAGATGACGTCCGAAAATAGGAGACTCTTACAAAGGAGTAAAACTTTTTTTAACGTTTCTTAAGATCGATGCACTTAAAAAGTAGTTGATAAACCAGTAACCTTGAAAAGGAAGAAAGTTATTAATCTTCGAACCAGATAGACGGAATTTATTTAAATCTTGTAGTAATTTGCTATATTTCTTTCGGTGGCATCCTGGATTAGGGTGCTTGTTTTTTTAGATCATTTCTTTATACTTTTATTTCATTTGTCCCCCTAAGATTTTTTCTCTTTTCCTCACCCTTTTTAACGATAAAAATAATACTACAATTGCGACCCTGCAACGATAGCATCTATAGTCAGTTTATGTGCTTAACAGTGTTCTTTAATATATTATTTGGATCAACACATACGGAATCGGGATCACTAAAACAGAGGTTGTCGGGCGCTGACCACAGAAGTGCAGGTGCGATCACCTGTGGAAGAATATTCTTCTTTTCCATAATATATTGATTTTTAGTTCGACTTATGATAAATACTCACATTATTGATTGGTTTAAAATTTTTGCAAACTTTATCTGATACCTAACGGTTATCTCTTCAAATGCTATTGAGCTATGCAGTTTAAGTTTTTCATATTAATCTGATGTATTTAAATAATGACCGTGGCAAATCAATCAGGTGACTGAATATTACCAATAAAAGAAAAGCGCTCACGAATAGGATTCTAAAAATCGACAGAAAGCTTGATGTAGGAGTGAGACCTCTTTCCCGTATATTACTTGGCCTAAATATAGAGTCTGAATAAAGATCAGAAATTATACTAATTAGGCGATTTTGATGACCAAAGATACGAGACGTATTGAGACAAATAATCTTTCTGTCGATATGCCGGGAGTTAATTTTGAACCATTGGCTGGTTCTTTTAACTTTGAACAGTACCTTACTAATATCTCAAACGGAATTAAAATTGTTACAAACGGAAGCAATGCTGATCAAATTAAAAATATTGATGAGTATTCGGGAGAATTTAAAGGCGCATGGACATATTTTTCAGATAACAAATATTTCTGACACTGCAAAAAGGGAAGCCTTATCCCTTCGCAAATAAAGCTACTTTCTCCAATATCGTAGTGATCCCACATCAACATGCACAAAGTTTAGTTTAGGATAATAACCAACTCCTCCCATTTTTAGTCTGTAAGCCGCTCTTCTTAATTTAGAAGAATAGATCTTAGGAAATCGAACATCAGCTGCTTTACCCATTTCATGAAGGCTTTTTTTGGCAACTGCCCATCCTTGCCTCCTTAGAGACTCATTTGTTTCGCGGCATCGATAGCCTGATAAAATGTGAAATGGCTCTCTGGCTTTTAGTTCCAAACTGATATTGTACAGTAGATCCAATAGCTTCGTATCGATTTTTCTTGTCTTCTCCATATAGCGATCACGCATGATATGGTCGATTTCAGAAAGTGCGCTATGAATATAATTACCGTCTATCCAATAGGTGGTTGTCAAGCGTTCTTTGGTTTCTGGATGAAATAAATGCAAAACCTTTGCATTGGTTTTTTCCTTCCTAAGGATCGCATATGAGAAACACGGGAAATTAATTGCAATCCCTGTAAGGCATAACGATTTTAAAAATATCCTTCGACTCAATCTGGCGTCAAATTGATATAACTTCATTGATCGTCTCCTTTAAACTCTTTTATATTTGCTGAAAAAAAATTTAAATGAAGCTCCCCGCAGCAAGATGCGGTGTATCAAAGAAAAATTGCACCGTAGCCAAATCTGATCACACTTCTCAGTGGATTGAATCTATTTGATTTTTTAAAATTTAAAACCAATTAGGATTGCCGTAAAAGCCGCATATACGGCGTTGGATGCAGGCCCGGCAATCTACCATAGCGAAACAGCAGTTTATTTGTAGCTGCGGCAATTTCGACAATCTCTTAATTTTGTTTTATTTTAGATAGACAAGAAATAAAATGATGGTAGTAGCGAATATAACAGTAACAGCTAATGATTATGATGTCAACGGTTTTGGTCTATCAATCTCCACTGATTTTCACGAAAATGGTTAGGCAGAATTGTTATGCTAACAGAGGTTTATATGCTAGTTCAGGAGTTTACCGTTGTCGAAACAAAACATTCAACTCCGCCACCGCCACCTCCACCTCATCCATTGTCATCACCGTCATTGTCATCAGAATCACTTAAAAAGTTTGCTTGAACACTTTTGTCTGAGTCCATTGTGATTATAACAGGATTATCAGTA
>JAEORV010000006.1 GCA_016840695.1 Promethearchaeota archaeon | reverse complement strand
AATTAAAAGAGCCTTTAATGTAGCAGAAGCGTTAGAATCAAGAGCGTTCGGTAGTCAGAAAGACCGAACATTTCTATATAAAATCAATTATTCGATGAAAGATTGGATTTTTACATTATATTTGGTTTTTTTTCTGATTTTTGCGGTTTTTGTTAGATTTAATTTTATTTCAATGCCCGTGTGGCTTTCATGGAGTTTACCGGTATGATTACAAAAGAATTTACCATTAAAGATTTGAATATGAATTATCATGTCGGAATTAACCAAATCAACTTTAATTTAACTGAATTTTTAGATTCAAATGATTTAAAAAACGAGGACGCTGCCTTGGATTACATATTTAGTTTAATTGAAATTATCCAAAGTAAGTTTAAAGATTCTGTTGTACAATTTTTTAAAACAAACTATATTTTAGGTACTAAACACGTTTTTTTAGCTTGTTATTTTTCGCAAAAAGCGTTTTACAATAAACAAAACATTTCAAATTCGAAAAATATAGAATTATTGTTATATTTATCAGCAAAACGGCAAATTAAAAGTGGTATTGATGCGTATGGAATTACTATTGATGATCTAAAAAGCTCGAATTTAACATACTGCATTATTTCGCCCAAGAATAATCTTACAGCAATAAATAAAGAGATTTACAATCATTTAAACGCAGGAAAGTTAGAACTAAACCTTACTTCAATCGACATCAAGAAGTGGGAACAAATAAGAGAGTTCTTTGAAATAACTACTGATCAAATAAATGTTATTTTGAAATCAATTGGAAAATCTGAAGTTCAAGAAAGAAATGACCTGACTTTGAAGATCTTAGCGCTCCAAGATTTAATATGTGAAAAAATGGCGCTTTTAAGCTTAGAAAAAACTAAATCGTGATTATTCTTGTCGATGGATTGATTTTAAGATATCGTCAGGTTTTAAAAAAGAGATGCCACATGTGTTTCCTATAAATTCAAACCTAATATCTATGTCTGGATTCGTTAGATCAACCTTATTATCGATCTTTTCAGCGATTACCTTAATAAAATTCTCTCTATTTATGAGATCATTTTTTCTACGCTTCAGTGTAATTTTAAAGGAATTTTCTTCGTTTATATATTCTTTATAATGGTTTTCTATGATTTGCGAAATCACCTGGATATTCGATTCGCATAAAAAATCAATAGGAATCATTTTTAAAATAAATCGAAAAAAATTAGGATCTTCTTTCACAGTCTTTTGCAATTCATGTATAACTTCTTTTGCGTTAAGATATGTTAGCGCTGAAATTAATCCTGAGATATCTAAATTATTTATTATTGGATATTTATCTCCGCATGTTAATAACGAAAACCACAGTTCTGCACTAGCATTTATCTCGTTAAAGCGCGAAGTTGATACCAATAAATTAAAATTTTTCATGTATTTCTCCTAAATTTCCTCTGAGGCTAATATTTCTTGAATTTCCTCTTTAGTTATCTTTCCAATTCGTAAAAATTTAACTTCCTCAGTAGAACAATCTACGATTGTTGTAGCAATCTTAGATTTAGACTTACCAGAATCCAAGATTAGATCTATTGTTCCTAAGAATGATTTTGCGACTTGAGCCCCATCAATTGAGGGAGGTTCACCTGAATAATTAGCCGAGGTTCCAATTATGCCTCCAAATTGACCTCTCAATTTTAACTTGCGTAAAATTTTCAGGATAATTTCATTTTCAGGAACTCGAAGGCCTATAGTATCTTGATAAGCTGTTACCTCTGGTGGAATGAGATTTGATTCCTTTTTTTTTAAAATCAAAGTAAGCTGTCCTGGCCAGAAATGACTCGCTAATTTTTTTCCAAATTCGTTGAATTCAGCAATTTTACAAGCCTCCTCGTAATCAGAAATTAATAGTAAAAATCCCTTACTTTGATCTCTGAATTTTATATCGTATAATCTCTGAATTAATTCATGATTTTGAGGATTTCCTCCAATTCCATAGACACTATTTGTAGGAAAAGCTAATACTTTTCCATCAATTATGTAATCTACAGCAGTTTCTAAGTATATATCGATATCTTCCTCAGTTTTTTTAGAAAACTTGATTAAAAATCCCATATAAGTTCATTAAATCTTACTAATTGATAAAAAATATGAAAAAAAATATATAAAACTATTTTTCTTGAGCTCTTAGTTTTGCTTTAATGTTGTCCCAGTCGTGGGCTATCCGCTCTTGCAGCTTGATTAGAGCTTGTTCGGAAATGTTTGAAAATCTCTTCTGTCTTGATAGATAATCAACAAGTGGGGCTCTTTTTGAAGGATCCACTAACGATTTGCTCTTTTTATGAAGAGTCAATATACCGTTTTCAATTTCGTATAAGGGCCACACGCCCGTTTTTACAGCTAATCTTGCTAACTCTACCGTGTCTTCGCTCGGATAATTCCAACCAGGAGGGCATGGTGCTAAAATGTGGATATACTTGCATCCTTCTATGTCTTTTGCCTTCTTATATTTTTCATAAATATCTAATGGTTCGCTTATCGAACAAGTTGCCACGTATGGAATTTCATGAGCTGCCAATATTGCTGGAAGATTTTTCTTAAATCTTTCTTTCCCAAATACGGTCGTAGTAGTTTTTGCTCCATGAGGCGTGCTTGAAGAACGCTGGATCCCGGTATTCATATAAGCTTCGTTATCGTAACACGTGTAAATGATATTGCTATTACGTTCTGCGGCACCACTTAATGCTTGTATTCCTATATCTGTCGTTCCTCCATCTCCCGCAAACACTAAAGTTGTCATTTTTTCCCATACTTTTCCTGGAAATCTATATGCTTTGGCTTTGTAAGCTTCAGATATTCCTGTAGCCGCAGATGCACCAGCAGCAAAAGCCATGTTCGTGAATGGAAAGTTTGGTGCGGTTTTTGGCCACAATCCTATGACAACATTTAAACAGGATGCAGGTGTTACTAACGCTGTATTTGGTCCGAGTGCTTTCATTGCCCATCTTAACGCAATTTCAAGTCCACATCCAGCACAGCATGAATTGCCTGGTAAAAACCATTCCTTGCATGCAATCTCGTCATCTAAAGCTTGCTTAATCGTTACCATATTTATTCAACCTCCAATTTACCATGCCAGAGGGTTCCATGGAATAAATCTCCAGGTGCATCTCCAGTTTCGTTCATTTTTATTAGTATTTTTAATTGTTCCGTTTGCTGTTCAAGAGTAACTTCCCTACCACCAAGTCCTCCAATCATTGGAAGGATTTTAGCGGTTTTTTCCACTCCTTCTATTGCTGTTTTGACTTCAGAACTAACAGGCCCTCCTGTTGGGCTACCAAACGCCGTTGCGCGATCCATCACACCAAGAACTTTTACACTTTTTGCTATATTTATGATATCCTCCACAGGAAAAGGTCTAAAATACCTTAATTTTACCATTCCTACCTTATAACCCTCTTCTCTTACCAGATCCACAGCTTCTTCCATTTGTAATGCTAAATCTCCATATATCAGCATTCCAACCTCGGCATCATTCATTTTGTACTGTTGAGTTAAACCATTTCCGTAATTTCGTCCAAAGGACTTTTCAAATTCTTTAGCTGCGTTTTTAATTTTTTCCTTCGCTTTCATATGAGCGTCGTGTATCTTCAATCTAAATTCTGAATAGAATCCAGAAGGCATGATCAAGTTTCCAAACATCATGGGTCTTTCTGGATCCATAAAAATATGTGGCCATCCTTTCTCATCAGGAAGAGGGGGTAAGTAGTTATCAACTGCCTCTTGATCTTCAATAATAACTGGTTTAGATGTGTGGGATAATATGAACCCTCCGTAAGCAACAAACTTTGGTAATAAAATCTCGTAGTCTTCGCACACTTTATACGACATTAAAATTTCATCATAAATTTCTTGATGAGTTGCACAAAATGAACACATCCAGCCAGTATCTCGCTGGGAGATAACATCGGTAAAATCTGCCCAAATATTCCATGGTGGAGCCGGTCCTCTTGAAGCAATAGCGGTAACAATCGGAAGTCTAGTACCTGTAGCCCAATGAAGCATTTCATTCATATAAAAAAGCCCTTGTCCGGATGTTGCAGTAAAAGTTCTTGTTCCCGTCATGCTTGCACCAACCATCGACGCCATTGCACTATGTTCGCTTTCAACTTTTATATATTGCGTTCCGGGCATGCTTCCACTATCAACAAATTCAGATAATTTTTCAACAACCGTAGTTTGCGGAGTGATTGGATATGCACCAATTACTTGAACGCGGGCTGATTTAGCTGCGTATGCAGCAGAGACATTTCCCTTTATTATTTTTGTTTCTTGTTCTTGCGTGAAATCTTTTCTCGCTTTACTCATGAGTTATATCACTCTCTCTTTTCATTTCAATGTTATTTGTTGGGCACTCTTTTGCACAAATTCCACAACCTTTACAATATGTTAAATCCACTTCGAAGGTTCCATCTTCTTTATTAATTATTGAGCCTTCAGGACAATACATCCAACAAATGCCACATTTATTACATCCATCTTGGTCAATTATAGGTCTAAATGTACGCCAATCACCCGTAATTCCAATTGCACCATCAATAGGTAAAGATATTGGAATAGGAGGCAATTCTTTCCAGTTTTTATATTCCTGAACTTTTGGTCTTTTTTCCCTCGATTTATTGATATCTTTCCATTTTTCAGTATTCGACATTTTTAAACCTCCTTAACAGATTCGTACGCATCAGTCGCAACAATCATGTTTTTTTCTACTTTTTTTTCTCCAAACTCTTTCTTTAACACTTTTTCCATGATCTCAAGGTCGTAATATCCTGTTACCTTACCAAATGCTCCCAACATTGGGATATTTAATATAGGACCACTTGAATGCATGAATTCCCTTTTAATACATATTCCTGTAGCGTCAACAATATATATCTTAACATTATCAGGAAAATCGGTTGTATCAATAGGTATTGGACTATTTGCTATAATTATCACTCCCTCCTTGATAGTGTCTTTTATTCTGGGGATGTCTAACAAGGACGTATCAAATATAATCATGTAATCGGGCTCTTTTACGCTATCATAGGTTCTTATTTGTTTCTTTTCAGATATTTTAGTAAACGCCATTATAGGAGCGCCTCTTCTCTCTGCTCCGATTATAGGGATTGCTATAGTATCAATAAATCCTTTTTCATAGGCCATTTCAGCTAATAACTGGCTAGCTGTTATAGCCGTTTGACCACCGCGCCCATGAAAGAAAATCTCAATAATTTCTTTACTTTCTACCAATTTTATCCAACTTTTTCCTTTTTGATTTTTTATAATCACCAACCAACCAATAAAAAACAAGAGAAAAACATTTTATTGGTTGCATTCATAAAATTACTACTATTTGTACTACTAAAAGTACAATAGCTAAAATTAATATAAAGTTTAAAGTAGCTAATCCATTGTTTCTACTGGTTTTCTTAAAGACCATGGGAACATCCAACTTTATATTAATACTTAAAAATTTTTTTGAATATGAAATATTTTAATAACTCAAAATGTACAAATATTAAAAATTTTTCGATTGTAATAATTAACTTGAATAATAGATAAGGATTTTATATAAATTAAAAGACATTTTTTGTCTATCAAAACAATGTCGGAAAAAGCTAAAGAAACTGAGGAAGAATTCTCGTTCAAGTGTCCTTCTTGTAAGGATGGAATAATTACTATCAACAAAACCATCTATGATTCGCAAGATGGTGATAAATTATTAATTTTA
Source organism: Promethearchaeota archaeon (assembly GCA_016840695.1). Taxonomy (GTDB): domain Archaea; phylum Asgardarchaeota; class Lokiarchaeia; order Sigyniarchaeales; family SOKP01; genus FT1-020. The sequence continues at coordinate 9,019 of JAEORV010000006.1, read as the reverse complement.
AAATTTGAGTGTAATGAATGCAATTTTACAAAAAACGATATTATTCCAATGGCTACTAAAATGATTCCAGGAATGATCACCCTAAAAGTGAAAAGCGAAAGAGACCTCAAATCAAAAATTTATCGATCACCTACGGGCAAATTAGAAATTCCTGAATTAGAATTACTAGTTGAACCTGGACCGAGAGCTGACTTTTATTTCACGAATGTTGAGGGTATATTATTAAGATTTGAAGAAGCTGTAAGGATCTATAAGAATAATCTTAATGAAAGTGATCCACAATATAGTGATATTGAAATAATCTTAGGCGATTTAGATAAAGCCATAAAAGGTGAATTCCCGTTCACATTGAAAATAACGGACCTAGCTGGTGGCAGTTATATCATGCCTCAAGATGAATCACATTATTCATTTGAACCCCGAGAATATGAAAGATCTGATAATGAATATAACTTTAATGATTCATAACTTTTTTTAAAGAAACTAGCTTAAATTATTAATCAATACAAGTTAAAGAAAACTTAATCAAGTGATTTTATGGTAATAAAGAAAGTTGGAGTTCTTACAGGGGGTGGCGATTGCCCCGGGCTGAATTCTGTTTTGTATGGAATAATGCTGAAAGCCTTTGATGCCGGAATAGAAGTGGTTGGTATTGAAAGAGGATGGAAAGGAGTATTAGAAAATCTAACGATACCTCTCAATATTGCAGAGCACGACGATCTTCATACAATTGGAGGTACTTATATTTACACAAGCAGGACCAATCCTTTTAAAGCGATTCATAAACTAAAATCTGAAGAAGAAAAGGAAGAGTTTCGAAAAAATATCGCCCAAGAGTTAGCAACTAAAGTTAAAGAATTAGGTATAGACGCATTAATAACGATTGGTGGCGATGATACTAACGGAGTGAGCGATGTAATGTATAAATATGCAAAAGTCAATGTAGTAGGCTGTCCAAAGACGATCGATAACGATTTAGCGGGAACTGAATACACATTTGGGTTTTGGAGTGGAGCACAACTTGCTTCAAACGCAATGGACAATCTCACGACTACAGCACGCTCACACCAAAGAGTGTTTATTGTTGAAATTATGGGTCGTGACGCTGGATTTTTAACGATGTACAGTGGTCTATCTACAGGTGCAGATATAATACTGATTCCTGAAACACCATTTGATTTTAAAAAAGATGTAGTCAATGTGCTCAAGAAACGAGTAAATGCTGGATATAAATATCATATCATTGCCTGTTCTGAAGGTGCTTACCCACGAGACGAGTCATTAAAAAGAGATTTCAAGACAATTACTCAAGAAACAATCGATAATTTGCCAAAAGATGTATTTGGCAATCCTGTCCTACCAGCTTTAAATATAGCTCAAGTACTGGTAAAAGAATTGAATCTTAGAGAAGATATAAAAGAGGAATTTTCGAAAAATGGAGTGGTTTATGAGTGTCGTAGCGTGGTTTTAGGGCATACAATGAGAGCTGGCACACCAAACGCATTCGATAGGATTCTGGGTTTACGTTATGGTTTAGCAGCAATGAATCTCGTTATCAATGAAGATTTTGGTAAGATGGTTGCGCTCAAGGGAAATAAAATCGTACCTGTGCCACTAACTGAAGGAGCTCAAAAGAAATATATTGAAAAAGACTCCGATTTAATAGAGCTTCGCAATTTAATGGTAAAGATTAGGTATAAGTCAAAAGAGAAATAATTTCTTTTTTTTATTATTTATGCTGTTTTCTTATCCATAGTGTTTTTCTTCCTCGGCCTCACTGTCTATAGCATCTTGTTCAACATCTCTATCAAACCATTTCTCGCTTAATAATTCCTTGTAATATTCGTGTTGTATGATCAAGTTCATTATCTCAGTTGTACCCGTCCAAATCTCGCCTATTCTTGAGTCTCGTAAAATTCTCTCGAGAGGATAAACCGTCGTATAACCAATACCCCCCATGACTCGCATTGCGCTATTGATTACTTTCCAGCATGCCTTAGTGGAAAATTTCTTTGATTCAGAAACTAACCTCCTTTGTAATGCTGGAGGGGCACCAGCATCTATAGTTTTCGCAGTGTTTAACACGATTGATCTCGCAGCATCTAATAGAGTTATACAATCAGCTATTTTGAAACTGACTCCTTGAAATCTATTTATGGTTTGACCAAATGCTTTTCTCTTGGTAGAATATTTAGCAGAAATGTGAAGACATGTTCTTGCAGATCCAAGTCCTCCAGCAGCTGTTGTTAACCTTTCCGGCACCATCATCTGATAAAATATTTTCCCTCCTGCTCCTTCTCCTAATATAACATTTTCTTTTGGAACCTTCACATCAGTAAATTTAATTCGTGATGCTCCCCCTCCCCGAGTCCCCATAAGACCAAATAGATATTCAGTACTTACTCCTTCTGTTCTATCCACAATTAATAGACTTAAAGCAGTATGTGGATCTGCTTTTGGATCTGAGTTAGTCCTTGCATAGACTAAAAAGAAATCTGCTCCCTCACCCCCAACTACAAATCTTTTTTCTCCATTTAATATGTAATAATCACCGTCTTTTTCAGCAGTACAAGTAGCACCAAAAAAATCTGAACCCCCTCGTGGTTCTGTTAGTGCTTCAGCGACATACTTCTTTCCCTCACACATGGGTTTTAAATACTTCATTTTCTGTTCATGGTTTCCAAAGAAATTGAAAGCATCCCCGGCAATAATAGGTAAGGAGTATAAACATGGTAGAGAGCTTCCCAGAACTCCAACCTCTTCAAGAGCACAAACCTCACCCTCCCAGCTTAACCCTCGCCCCCCATACTCTTTTGGCGTACGCATAGCAATTAGATTGTGCTCTCCCAACTTCTTCAAATATTCTGTAGGATATTGAATTTCATCTTTATCCATCTGTTTAATTAAAGAAGGAGAAATTTCATCTCGTACAAACGCTCGCACTTCATCTTTAATTTTTTTTGCTTCTTCACTTATTATATAATCAAACATGTAGGTATCAACCTTAAAAAAAGTTATTGATTAAAATTTAAAAATCTTTAGCAAATTATAATTTTAACTATAATTAAGATGATGTCTTAAGGGATTAAATTTAATAATTACCGATGTATGACTAGTTCTATTACAACCAATGTAAAAGTATAAATAAGTAAACTAGATTATTTTGTTATTCAACTTTGAGATTGAGGTATCTAAATGAAATGGAATAGAGTATTATTATTAGTTGCAAATTATAGAACCACGGGATATGATTTCTATGACTCGGCATTTCCTCCATTAGCATTAGAGTATATAGCAGCTTATGTTGAGGACTTAGTGGATATTAAGATAATTGATTCAAAAGCTGCAAACTTATCTCATAAACAAGTAAAGAAGGAAATTGAAAAATATCAACCTGATTTAGTTGGATTAACGGTACCGGTAACGAGTGCTATTGAAGATGTCTTGAGTTATGCCAAGATTGCTAAGAAGCATGGGTGTACGACTGTAATTGGTGGTTGGCATCCAACATTGGCCGTTGAACACACATTGTTATCTCCCTGGATTGATATCGTAGTTAGGGGTGAAGGCGAATTTACGTTCCGAGAACTGATTGAAACAGGGTCTCCTGAAAATGTGATTGGTCTGTCTTACAAGAAAGATGGAGAACTCGTGCACAATCTTGATAGACCATTCCTTAAAAATTTAGATGAACTGAAATTGCCTGCCAGACATTTAGTAAAGAATTACAAGTATAGAATTTTTAATATGAATTGCGACGCAATTGAAACATCCCGTGGGTGTCCACAAGGATGCAAGTTTTGTAGCACTCATGTGGTATATAAGCGAAGTTGGAGACCGCGATCTGTTGAAAATATCATTCAAGAGTTAGAAGTTGTTTCAAAAAACAAGAAAGTAACTGATGTTTTTTTTGTTGATGATAATATCCTCGTTGATATGAGGCGAATCCGGAATTTATGTGTTGAAATCATCAAGGGAAAAAGAGAAAAAAGGATCAGGGATTTAAAGTTTTTCTTCCAAGGTAGGCTCGATGCAATGGCTAGACACCCTGATATTACAAGATTAATGGGAAAGGCAGGTTTTTGGCTCGTATTAGTGGGAGTAGAGGCAACTGATAATAAAACTCTTGAAAAAATAGATAAAGGATGCAATATCGATAAAATCAAGCAGGGAATTGAAGCTTTACACGATGCAGGCATCATCGTAATGGGGAATGTCATATTAGGAGTAGATCTTGAAGCTTCAATTGACGACTTATTAGTTACAATTAAAAAAACTAATGAATTGACTTTAGACCTTCCGAGCTTCACATTATTAACACCATTTCCATCGACGGGTTTTTACTCGGAAATGAGGGATAAAAACTTATTGCTCTCAGAAGATTATTCTAAATACAATTGGCTAACGCCCGTGATAAAAACGCCAAACTTCAGTCCTCAAGCTTTAAGAACGCTATTGTTTCTTGGATTCTATAATGCTGGTTATTATGCAGGAAATTTTCCCAATAAATTAGAACTATTTAAAAGAGCCCTCAAATCTAGAGGTATAAAATACATAAGAGATCCAAGAAGAATATATCGCACGGCTCGAGCTTTCTTCTCTTGGAGAAAAATCGTTAATGACAATTTAAAATCACTAGATAGGAAAGTTAAGAATCAAATCAAATATGGCAATCTCAACGAAATGGACGATCTAAAAAACGCCATTATTAATGGATGAACTAATCGTGAGATCTGTAGTTTTACATAAACAAGATATTACTAATGTTAGTAAAATTCGACACTATAATTGGAAAAGAATCCTATTAATTAAACCAAATTATAGATCTGATGGTTGGGATTATTACAATTTGGATTTTCCTCCCATTAATTTAACATATATAGCAAGTTACTTATCTGATTTGGGTGTTCAAGTTGAAATTTTAGATGCAAAAGTAAAAGATTTGAATCTCAAACAAATAAAGAAAAAAATAGAGAAAATTAAACCCGATATAGTTGGTATATCTGTGTTTGTGTCAGCAGCATTAAAAGCTAGTGTTGAAATTGCTAAAATAGTAAAAACAGTAGATCCTTTTTGTTCTGTAGTACTTGGTGGGCGACACGCTACTTTTGAGCCTGTAGAAACGATAAATCTTCCAAACATTGATTATGTAGTCAGAGGTGAAGGTGAGTTGACTTTTAGGGAATTAATAATGAAGGGATCCCCTGAGGGGGTGAAAGGTATTTCATATAAATCTAATGATAAAGTCATTCATAATCCTGATCGCCCTCTAATTAAAGACTTTAAAAGAGTAAGAGTTCCTGCAAGGCATCTAACGAAAAATAATAAATATAAGCTGCTCACTGTGAGGTTAGAGACGGTTGAAACCTCAAGAGGTTGTCCTTACTCGTGTAAGTTTTGCACCACGCATGTTTTTAACAATAAATTGTGGAGACCACGCCCCGTTGATGCGATTATCACGGAGTTAAAGATGATTTCACATAATAGGAAAATAACAGATATCTTCTTTGTAGACGATAATTTAACTGCTAATATCAAGAGAGTTGAAGAACTGTGCGATAAAATTATTGAATGTAAAAAGAAGAAGGAGATGAACGATTTCAAGTTTTTTGCCCAAATACGAGTTGACTCAATCGTGAAATCCCCTCGGATGGTAAGAAAAATGACTAAAGCGGGATTTTGGATTGTTTTCATTGGAATTGAAAGCGTGAATGAAAAATCACTCAAGGACATGAGAAAAGGATTCTCGTTTCAGAAAGTCCTAGATGCATTAAAAATTTTACACCAAAACGACATTATCGTCATTGGTAATTTAATTATAGGCGTGGATTTAAACGCAACTGAAGAAGAAATTAAACAAGAAATACAATTTATGAAAACCATTGATGTTGACATCGTGAGTTATGTGATTTTAACCCCGTTTCCAGGAAGCGAGACATTAAAAGAATTAGATGCAGAAGGATTGGTCATTTCAAAGGATTGGTCCAAATATACCGTATTCGATCCTGTTATAAAAACCCATCAATTAAGCCCAAAAAAACTACACGAATTGTTATATTACTCGTTTAGAGAACTTAAATATGTCAACAATCCTAAAGGATTCGCAAGTCGAGTTATCAAAAGGCGGGGTTTTTTATTCGTTTTAAATCCGAAACGATTGCTCTCATTAATAAATTCCTTTTTACAAGTAAGAAAGCTCTTTAAGGAATTTTGATTTATCGTGATTATTTTTTGTGATACTTCACAACATACAGGCGTGTTCTTGTGATATTGTTGAAAAACCGCGAAAGTCCACTTTCACGAAATTTATGAATAAATGAAAAAATGTTAAAAAGATCTGAATGACTCTTCTTATTTATTGTGGTCAATCAATTTTTTTCAATTCACACTCTCACGCCCTGGGACGGTTTAAACACGAATCAATTAACTCAAGTCAAGTTATTGTCCCTAAGAAGCATGTTTGACTCGTTTCCCGTGATTGAAAAAAAGTTTTTCAGCGATTTAGCAAAAAATACGGCCAATAATGCTCATTATTCGTGGAATCTTAGCATAAAAAGGATTGTTGGGCCGAATAAAGAGGATTATGACATAACCAACTTTAATCTTGTATGGGCTATGGACAATCAACGAAGGATATATCAATTCTTGTTCCAGAAAGTTGGTGAAACAAGAGAAGCTTCCCAAGGAGTACTAGTAGCTTTAGCGCCACCAGAACTTGCAAAATTACTCGTGGATTACGAAAGTAGTGCGATAGTTCGCATTTTATCGCTGTTAAATGACTCGAGTAAGATAAGCTTTTTAATGATATTAGGACCTAAAGGGAAATCAATAGCAGAAGAAAGCCAACTGTTTCAATTTAACAAGAAAGATGCTGATAAATATAAATATATCAATACCTTAAAAAATATGCCAAATATTCAAGGTCAATGGTTCCCAACTGTTAAATTTCGCTGTTCCATTTGTAATAATGAGATATCAATGGTACAAAATTATGCTGTAGTTGGAGTTGAAAACCTCGTGTGTCCCCGATGTGGACAAAAAAAAATGACCAGATATTAAAATCTAGATAAGAATTAAATAGAAAAAGGATGATTTAAATGTATGTTGCTGCTCTCGATTTAGGAACAACTGGATGTCGCACATTTATTTTCAACTTGAAAGGAGATATTATAACTAGCGATTATCAAGAGTGGAATAGTTTTTTTCCATCTCCGTCTCATGTGGAACAAGACGCTGACCTATGGTGGTCTTCGATTAAAATAACTATTACCAACGCGATAAAAAAGAGTGGGGTTGATAGATCTGACATAACAAGCGTATCGGTTACAAATCAACGAGAGACAATCGTACCAGTAGATAAAGCTGGCAATCCACTTCATAACGCGCTAGTCTGGCAAGATAGGCGTACTACTAATCAAGTCGAGTTTATAAAAAAAAAGATTGGGATTGATAAAATTTACGAAACTACAGGACTCACGATAGATCCATACTTTTCCGCAACTAAGATCTTGTGGTTCAAGGATAAAAAACCAGATATTTACTCAAAAGCTCATAAATTCCTCTTGGTCTCGGATTTTATTATGTATAAACTTACGGGGCAATATGTTACCGATCATTCCAACGCCTCAAGAACGATGTTATTCGATATTAACAAGTTAAAATTTTCAGAAACAATTGCTTCAGAACTGGAAGTTGACCTTGATAAAATGCCCGATGCCTTGGAAAGTGGCGTTAATATCGGTAAAATAACCACTAATGAAACAGATTTTGATAAAAATACTTTAGTTGTAACTGGTGCGGGAGATCAACAATCTGCAGCTTTAGGCGTTGGTGTGATAAAACCTGGAGATATTAAATGCACGACGGGTACTGGAAGCTTTATCTTAGCATATTTAGAGAAACCAAAATTTGATCCTCAGAAGCGAGTCTTATGTAGTTGTCACGCAATTCCTGGAACCTGGGTTCAAGAAGCTAGCATATTTACTTCTGGAGCGGCTTTAAAATGGTTCAGGGATGAAGTTGGATATAAAGAATGCGTGAAAGCTGAAGAAGGACAAGATCCTTACGTGATAATCGATGCCGAAGCTGAAAAATCACCTATCGGATCAAATGGATTACTTTTACTTCCGCATTTAGTGGGCGCAGGCGCGCCTTACTGGAATCCCTACGCAAAAGGAGTTTTATTTGGACTTTCTTTAGGACACGAAAGAAAAGATTTATATCGCGCTGTACTTGAAGGCGTGGCTTACGATGTCAAGAGAAACATTAATGTGTTTAGAGAATTAGGCATTGTGCCATCAGAATTAAGATTAACTGGAGGTGGTTCTCGGTCAAATTTGTGGAATCAAATATATTCCGATGTGTTAAATGTTACTTGCGTGAGAAATGTTATTGAAGAAGCGACTTCTCTAGGCGCTGCAATATTAGCTGCTTCTGGTGCAGGATTATTTCCAGATATAGCAGAAGCTGCTGAGAACCTATGCAATATTGAGAGAAAATGGCAACCTAATAAAGAGACAAACGATTTTTACGAAAAGATATATCGAATATCTTCCGAATTATACAAAACCATAAATGATAAGGAATTATACAAATCTTTCGGTGAATTATTCGAAGATAAAAACTAACAATGCCATTAGTATGCTTAGCTTTTTTTTATCAGACTCTCCTATTTACTTCATAAAATATTTATACTAAAAAATTAAATACTCCTTTTTCCATATGTGTATGTAAGCATTACAAAAAAAATAATTTTATAGCGTGATAAGTAAATGGAAGAACAAAAAAAACCTACATACTCGAAGAATCAAGTTAATGTTGCCATAGGATTTTATGTCCTATTTGTAGTAGCATTTATTGTGCTATTAGTTGGTATAATTTGGATGATTGTTGACTGGGCTTTAGGAGATATTAAGATTTATGCGTGGTTTTTAACCTTACATTTAGGACTTCAAATTATGATCATCGGAGGTCTTTTTGCGGGATTATTTTTCATTATCGTGTTTTTCTTTGGATTTTT
>JAEORV010000401.1 GCA_016840695.1 Promethearchaeota archaeon | reverse complement strand
GAAATGCGTAACAAGTTTTTCTATGGAGCTAACGCTGCCATCGTGGTTTTTTCTCACGAGGAGACCGAACTTGGGGATAATAGCTTCAAAAGCATTCCAAAATGGCTTGGAGACATATCAAAGTTATGCGGTAAAATTCCTACCATATTATTTGGAAATAAAATAGACCTCGTGGATAGTGAAATGCTGTGGAGCAATGACGAACTTCTTAGATCGGATCATGCTCTCAACAAATTAGCGAGTGATTTAGGGCTTCTTGGTTATTTTAAAACAAGTGCACTCTCAGGAAAAAACGTTAAAACTGCGTTTAAAACGCTCATGAATAAACTATACGATTTTTACTTAGAGCAGCAAAATCGTCCTAAGAGAAAAATGTCATTTTAGGGTAAAGAATGTTAAAATTCTAAAACTTGAAGCCTTGAATATCCTTGTTTCACGAAATCGTAGTCTAGCAGTTCAATTTTCTCGGGTATTACTTTTAAAAGCAATTTTCTCTTTCCCCGAACGATTTTTTGAGCATGTTCGAATCCCTCGTCGCCTTGCTCGAGCAAGACCAAGTTTTTTTCGGAGGCCGTGATTTGCATGCCTTGAACTTTTCCCGTATCCATTGGCGTATAGATACCAATGCTTATATTAGGATTTGCTTTTAAATTCTTTACCTTTCGTCCAGGAGCTGGACCCACGTAAATATTAAAATCGTCTGGGCCTGCTTTTTTATCGATGTAAAAATCCATCGGCGTAGCACGTGGTATGTTTTCGTTACAGGTACAGAGCACGAGTACCTTTCTCTCTTTTAAAAATTGTTTCACATGTTTTTTTATTTCTTCTTTAGGCATTTCTTTGAAGTTTTGACCCATTATTCATCTCTCCTTGTTTTTTTAAATCATTTAACTATTTCATCACGATGGAGGGGGATTTTTTCTTTTTTTTCGTGCTTACAGAGCCTCCTCCTCCAAAACCTCCCAAATCAAAATCTCCCTCTGAAAGAACTAAAAGCACGACGATTATTATGATCGTAATTATGAGAATAAAAGAGAACAGCAATAAAAATCCTACGATTCGAAAGACGATAAATGCCCAATATTCTTCCTTCACTTTTTTTGTTGATGTCGCTCCATATAGCATTACCAATAAAGCTACGATAATTAAGATTATAACTGAGGTGATAATTAAATAGATATTTGTTACTCCAAATGCTAGAAGAAACACTAATAGAACGACAAATGAACCACCAAGCGTGAAGAAAAAGTGATAAACGAAAACACCTTTTGCTAAAAATCGTTCTTTTAGAATTAAACCAAGCAATAACACGACAGCAGTGCCTCCTACAGCTAAACTCACGAAAGCATGCACGTAGGTTGACAAGGTAATATCCAAAACGACGATCATTGAGATAGGCACGAAGATAATTCCTGCAGAAAAAGCAAAGGTGAAATAAGCCAAGATCGCTAGTTCGTGTTGTTTTTTTCTCGAAAGGAGGAAGAACATCAAGAACAATATCACGTTAAGAACATTCATAATAATGTAGATTAATAATAATAAATCCGGAGGATAAGCAACTGTAGTGAAATAATAACCAAAACTTAATTCGCTTACCAACCAGATTAAAGATCCAATGAACATTGTTGGCAGGACTTTTTTTAAAAAGACTTCACGTTCAGAATCTGTCAGAATATATTTTCCTGGCATTTAAATCAATTCGATGATTTATTCTAACTTTAAATTTATTATTAGAATATGTGTTTTTTCGAATATAATAATGTAAGTCTATTTAAAAAATCAGATAGGAATTGGAGGAATGTCGGGGACTTCTGAGTCTACAGCAGTTCTCACGTAAGGACTGATGGGTCCGCGTCCCAGTACCATAATTTTTACCTTCTTAGCCAAGTTTGGGTCCATTGAAGTTCCGAATTTCAATTCAGCGTCGTCTGGAATGTCCTTTGTGATTGTAGAAATGATTCTATCGACTTTAGACAGCGATAATTTGTGATCTCCTGTAACAGATACCAAACAATGATCGACTTTTTTGGTGTTAGGTTTTAAGAGAGGGTTATGCAATGCCAGCTTCGATTTATTTATCAGGTCGTTGTCAGTTCCCATAGACTCAGTTATCCCGATTAACCCCGACGGATATTCTCCGTTCTTTTCAAAGACTTTTTTTATATCAGCAAAATCAATATTGACAATACCACAATTGTTGATCAAGTTTACGGATTCGCTAATTGTTTTCACTAGTACTTCGTCCATTATTTTAAAACAAGTCAGCATCGGTGCTTTTGGAAGAAATTGGACCAAGTTATCATTTGGTAAGGGAATGAGCGTGTCAGAAAATTTTGCCATGTTCTTCAGCCCCATTTTAGCTCTTTGCCTCCTCATGTTTCCTTCCGACTTGAACGGTATGGAACACAAGGTCACGACCATCGCGTTATTCTTTTTTGCCTCCCGAGCGATTATGGGAGCAGCCCCCGTTCCAGTTCCGCCACCCATACCGGTTAATATGAACACAATATCTGCTTGCAACATTTTCCGTAGGTTATCCACGTCGTCTTCTGCCGCACTAGCTCCAATATATGGGTTGTTTCCAGACCCCAAACCATTGCACCTTTCCTTTCCTAAAAGAAACTTGTTGTTGGAATTGGAATAATACAAATCGTGCGCGTCAGTATTGATGTTCAGAGTTTCGGCGCTGTTAAATCCAAGTTCGGTAAGACGACTTACGATGTTGTTCCCTGCCCCACCAACACCCACGACGAGAGATTTTACCTTCAAGACCTTCAATAAATCTGCTAAATAATCGTCGTTATCGTAAGTTTTATCGGGGAATTGTTCTTTATTGCTTTGAGCGAGTTGTTTAAAACTTGATCTCGCAGAAAGTCTTTGTTGCGGAACTATATCAACGAGGTCCTCAACTTTAGGAGAAAAAGCTTTTTGTTCAGGCGTTATGGTTTTAGTTTGGAGCGTGAAGGATTTGAAATGGGTTTGTTTTGATGGGTTAATTTTATCATTCATGGGATTCAAAAATATCAACAATATTAGGGTATTATGTTATATTATTCAAGTCATATCCCTATAATATTTACAAGTAATATGCTCGTAACATCACGGGAATACATTTCTATTATCGTTCGTTCGTGTTGGTAGAAAAAACAAAGTTTGGCACACTCTACAT
>JAEORV010000400.1 GCA_016840695.1 Promethearchaeota archaeon | reverse complement strand
TAAGCTTTCATTATTCTTTATAATATACATGGAATTATTGATTTAAATTTTTTTCGATTCAGATAAAAAAATTTTTAAATGAAGCATTTCTTTAATATCTTAGACTCTGATAGTAAATATTATAAACAAAAAAAATACTTATTCAAGATTGATTTTGGAACAGGTGTGTTAGATGAGCGAAGAAGAAAAAGAAAAACAAATCGGTTTTTTTGAAAAATTCCTTACCGTATGGGTGGCCGCATGCATCGTCATTGGCATCGCACTTTCTCAAGCATTTCCTTTACTTAGTCAAGCTATTGACTCCTTAAAAATAGGAGATATTTCCATTCCTATAGGCATCTGCTTGTTTTTAATGATGTATCCCGCAATGTTGAACTTGCAGGTTTCGGAACTGAAAAAGCTGGGCAAAAATCCTAAACCCATAATTTTAACGTTGGTTTCGAATTGGATCGTTGCTCCTATAATAGGTTTGTTGATGACCATAGTTTTTCTGGGGGGACAAGAACAATTAATCGTTGCGATCATACTGCTTTCAAGCTCTCCCTGTACTGCAATGGTGTTAGTCTGGGGTTGGATGGCAAAAGGCAATCAAGAGCAAAATGTCATAAATACCAGCGTGAATACCGTTTCGATAATATTTCTTTACATTCCTATAGTATCTTTATTAACTGGCATTCAAAACATCCCAATTAATTGGCTTCTCATGGTGGTTTCTCTAATTTTCTTTATTGGATTACCCTTATTAGCAGGCCTTGTTAGCAAGAGATTAATCATAAATTCGAAAGGGGAAGATTGGTTTAATGACGTGTATCGCCCTTTTGTAGGAAAGATATCTATAGTTGCCTTACTTACCACGCTTGTCGTCTTGTTTTCATTGAATGGAAACGTGATAATAACGAGTCCAGACTTGTTATTACTCGTATCAATCCCTCTTCTGGTAGGTTTTGCCATCGTGGTGGGCTATAATATTTTACTCACGAAATTCTTTAAATTAAAATATAGGGAAGCAATTATCACGGTCATCATAGGATCTTCAAGTCATTTCGAAATTGCCATAGCTACTGCCGTGGCGATGTATGGTGTAGGCTCAGTTGCGGCGCTTGGTACTACGATGGGCTTATTCTGGGAAGTTCCGATAATGTTATCAATCGTGTATTTAGGTAAATATCTAAAAAAGCGCGGCTTTTGGGAGTCGTGATATGAAAAATAAAAGTAGGAGAAAAAAAATGGACGAAGAAGAAATAAAGAAAAAAGTTAGGGAAGGATATGCTAATGTAGTAACGTCTAAAACTTCGTGTTGCGGACCAGCTCAAACATCGTGCTGTGGAACTCCAATCAGTGATGTTGAGGTTATAAAAGCCATAAGCAAGAATATAGGGTATTCCAACGACGAAATTGACGGCGTTCCCGAAGGAGCAAACTTAGGACTGGGGTGTGGAAATCCCGTGGCGCTCGCATCTTTAAAGGAAGGGGAAACCGTGTTAGATCTAGGTTCTGGTGCGGGATTCGATTGTTTTTTGGCTGCTAAAAAAGTTGGAAATTCGGGAAAAGTCATTGGCGTTGACATGACGCCTGAAATGCTTTTGCAAGCAAGAAAAAACGCAAAAGAAGGAAATTTTACTAATGTCAAATTCAGGTTAGGTGAGATTGAACACTTACCCGTTGATGCAGATTCGATAGATGTAATCATTTCAAATTGCGTGATTAACCTCGTGCCCAATAAGGCGCGTGCGTTTCAAGAAGCTTTCAGAGTGCTCAAGCGTGGAGGAAGATTAATGGTATCAGATATCGTGTTGTTAAAAAAGCTACCAGAACTCATATTGAATTCAATTGAAGCGTATATCAGTTGCGTTTCAGGAGCTATTTTAGAGGATGATTACATCCAGGCAATGGGCAACGCTGGTTTTAAAGACATCAAGATCATAGAACAAACGGGATTTCCTATAGATGTTGTTACGATTAATCCTAAAACGATGGAACTAGTGAAACAGATGGGTGTTCCATTAGAAGATTTAAAAGACTACACTGGCTCCGTGGTGAGCATAAAAGTTGAAGCAAAAAAACCCTAAACGGAGGTAGATTTTATCAAGAAAATAACATTTCAATTACGAATACCCGTTAACGGTATCGATGTTAATAAAGAATTCTCTGTTGAAGTGAAAGACGACGCGATCTTTGCTGAAGCCTTAGCAATGGTAGATAAACTTGTTTTTGAAAATCCCGAAATCTCTCATTTTGCGGATCATCCCCCCGATAGCTTCATAAAAAGCTACTTGCAATTATTTTTTAATCCTGAAGCAGAGGAAATTTATTCAGACATTAACATGTTTGCCGCCAGCGCAAGAGGATTCATGCCGATCGATAAAAACCTAGACTTCAATCTGCACGATGATTCTGAAATATCGTTAACATCGTCTGCGTGAGGGTGATGAGCAAAATTGGCAGAGCGGTTAGATTATGGAAGCTTTAAGACGGTCATCCGGAAAAAATTTGGCAAGGAAAACGACTACTTCGCTCATTATTTCACGAGACGCGACCAAAATGTATAGCGTGAATGAAATTTTTCAAAAAATAATAGTGAAAAATCGACACTAGGAAGGCATCCTAATGCTATAGCACATGTTTTAATTAAAGCAAAAAATAATTATTATTAATGGAAGTATAATTAACTCTATTTCAGGTGGTTTTAAAAATTAAAAAAATTACTGTTAAAATAAGCGTTCCGCTAAAAAATTTACAAGCTGGGAAGGAATTTACATTTAACGTGAAGGACGACGCAAATATCGTTGATATTCTTGCGTTAATTGATAAACACATCCACGAACATCCCGAAGAATCAATCTTTCCCTTGTACGATGGATATATTCGGAATTACCTACAATTTCTCGTAGATTTTAAGGAAGAGCGTATTTACGAAGATGTTGGACTTTTCCCTTACGCTCCGGATAAAGACGGAAATCTAAGAAAGTTCAATCCCATCTCCGATGATTTGTATTTCAATATTTATCCAGATACAGTTATAGATTTGCAACAAGATGTTGGATGTTGATGAGAAGAAGTGAAGCAAAGATTAGATATTGGCGAATTTAAAACCTACATTCGCAAGAAATACGGAAAAGACCACGAATATTTTGCTCATTATTTTGAAAAAAACGAGTAATAACGCGCATGATGTCT
>JAEORV010000399.1 GCA_016840695.1 Promethearchaeota archaeon | reverse complement strand
AAGACAGTCTCAAGAATAATTTTAGATATCATACAAGATAATATTAATAGTGAACAATATCGTGTTGGGAAGGTTGATTGGTTAGAAAAACTTTTTCAAGAAGGCCAGTTAGATGAATATTTTGATTAAGATAGAAGAAAGACGAGCGTGAAACGGTTAGGTTGTTTGAAATAGTAGATATTGATGCGTTAGGAAGGATTGGTAAACTGTTCGTTAACAATAAACAGATGATAACTCCAAACCTCTTTCCTGTAATTCATCCCTTTAAAAATGTTGTGCCTGCCTCAGATTTAAAAGAGATAGGTGCTCAATGTCTTTTTACAAATGCGTACATAATGTATCAAAACGAGTTAAAGCGAGAAAAAATCATTAAGTCCGGAATTCATAATCATTTACAATTTGATGGATTAATCGCAACCGATAGTGGTGCGTTTCAAAAGTACATGTACACAAATAATCAAATTGAAATTAATGCTGAAATTATTGAAAAATTTCAAGAAGATATTGGTTCTGATTTTCCCGTAATACTCGACATTCCCGTTCAACTTGATGATACTCACGAACAAGCAAAAGAAAAAGTTAACACTACACTCTCTAGAGCAAAAGACAATGTCCGAAGAAGGAGTAACAAGTCCTGCCATTGGGTTGGCCCCATTCAAGGGGGGAAATTTCTTGATTTGCTGAATAAAAGTGTTAATGAAATGAATTCGCTTGATTTTGAAATTTATGCGATTGGAGGTATAGTTAAAGCATTTTTAGAATACCGATTTGACTTAACTACAGATATATTGCTAAATGTAAAAAAGAGTATCGTACCTAACAAGCCGATACATATGTTCGGATTGGGACTTCCTCAATATTTTTCATTAGCTGTAGCTTGTGGATGTGATTTGATGGATTCAGCAGCATATATCCTCTTTGCTAAAGAAGGTCGTTATTTCACGTTATCAACCGGTACTGAAAAACTAGATGAATTAGAAGAATTCCCTTGCCATTGTCCCATTTGTTGCCAATACACACCAAAAGAAATGAAAGCCCTTGGAGAAGATATGCGAATAGAACTATTAGCAAAACATAACCTGTATTTATCATTTTCTGAGTTAAGAACAATAAGACAAGCCATTAGAGAAGGAAATCTATGGGAACTCATTGAACAACGAGTTAGAAGCCATCCTAGTCTCGTAAAAGCGCTCCACGTGGTGAATAATAACAAAACTTTCATTGAAGCATCTGAAAAAGCATACAAAAAAAGTGGTAGGTTATATATTTCATCAGAGAGTATTTCCCGTCCCTTGATAAAGCGGTATGACGAAAAAATAACCTCAAATTATCGCATTCCTAAAGAAGCCAAATTTCTAATTTTACTACCAGAGTTAGATACGCGTGGAGCAAATTCGCCAAGTATATTATCTTGGATATCCCAAATTAACAATACTCAATTAATTCCTCGTGAATTGTTACATGTGGTTTTTATTTCAGATTTTTATGGAGTGATTCCCTTAGAATTGCTAGATACTTTTCCGCTCAGTCAATTCGAGTCAATTACAGCAATAGACAACAACGATGATCTTCACCAGAATTCTGTAAGAAAAGCATTAAAATTTCTCAATGTGAACATTCAGCACTATGAAAAATGTGGAGTTTTAATCCCTGAAATGTTTTTAAACCAATTCAACGAAATTAAAAAATTTTCATCTAAAAATCCAATTCACAAAATCTTCTCACTGTTACAAGCAAAATATGCGTCAAAGATCTCAAATTTTACCAATATATTATATTTATTACAATATTTTAGGACTGATGGTATGCAATGACTATCTTGGAAGAAATAGATATATATGGGCACGAAAATATTCTTTGTACTCACACTACGACCATAGAAATCACAAAAGATAGGCACCTAACAAAAAAGGGGAATTGCATATTAGGAATTCGTGCTTCTAAAGCTTGTTATGACCTCAATTCTGATTTAAAAAAAAAACTCCAAAAAAGAAATAAAATGAAAATTTCAATTAATGTTGACGATTTAACCGATAGTTTTTATGGATATGGAAATAATGGTTTAAAATTATTGAGTGAAAAAGATATGGTCTTCCGTAAAAGTGATTTTATTTGCGAAAGGACCATTTTAATCAATTGTACAAAATCATCTAGCGAATTAAATCGTGAATTGGTTAAAAAATTAAGCACACCTGGAAAAAGATTTTCCATTACGTTTGAAATGGGCGATTCCGATGTTTAAAAGCGAGAATGAAAAAGAATTATTTATTAAACTGAAAAAATCTGATGCTCAAGAATTTTTAAGCTTAATCAATCGCTTTTTCAAAAAAAAACCTATCCTCAGCCAAAAAATAAAGATTTTATATGAGAGCAAATATATTCTATTTCCACTAATAAAAGATGAAGCTTTAATTGAAACATTGAAAAATACAGTTGGAGATGATATCAAATATGAATTTACTAAACTTAAAGGTATTCTTAATCCCAAATTCAAGCATAAATCAATAATAGACGTATTAAAGGATGATATCAATGAAGAATTTTTAAATTTAATTCCAAAATCTTATGATATTATTGGAGATATAGCTATAGTCGAAATAGATGATGTAGAATCGTTGGATGAACGGGAATCCATATTGTTAAAGAATAAAATCGCTAGGGTTTTAACTCTAGTAAATAAAAATGTAAAATCCGTTTATGAAAAAAAGGGTAAGATAAAAGGATCTTACCGTTTAAGAGAATTACAACACATATTTGGAGAAAAAAAGACAAAAACCACTCACAAGGAAAATAATTGTATATTTAACCTCGACATTTCTCAAGTTTTTTTTACTCCAAGACTAGTGTTTGAACGAAAAAGAATCGCATCAAGCAACATTCAAGAAAAAGAAATAATCGTGGATTTATTCTCCGGCGTAGGCCCTTTTTCCATTCAAATTGCTAAAAACTACGACGTCACTATTCATTCTTTTGATGTAAATCCTCGCGCATATGAACAACTTAAGGAAAATATTTCGCTAAACAAGATAAAAGGCGAAATTTTCCCTCATAACATTGATGTTAAAAAACTTACGGCATCCACAAATGAGCTAGGAGTATCATTAAAAAATAAAGTAGATAGAGTAATAATGAATCTACCCGAGAAATCCATTGGATTCATTGATATTGCGTGTTTTTT
>JAEORV010000398.1 GCA_016840695.1 Promethearchaeota archaeon | reverse complement strand
TAAAATCTTGTGGTTTTTAAAAATAGACTATTAGTCATTCTTCAATTGCTTTTGGCTTCTATGAAAGTATAAATATGAAATTCTACATATGTATTATAATACAACACTAAAATCTACATCTAGAGCTACACAAAAATGAGCTACAAAGACCTTTATTCAGAAGTAAAAAAAATTAAATCTCAAGGAACTAAGAAAGACGTCGTTAAGGCGGTAGAAAAACACGGGAGGATCCTAGCCGTGGAGGGGAGATTCGAAAAACCAAAAAAAGTCATTAACAACATGTATGGTCAGGTAAGGCTCACAATTAAACCTCCTCAGCTTCCGAAATATGACTTGAGTAATTACGACCTCGTGCTCTTAGGGTGTCCCGCAGATAAAATCCCCGAATCTACTCATCCTAAAATCAAGGCATTTGTAGAAAATGGAGGGTGGTTATTAACAACTGATTGGGCTATCGTACCTATCGTTGAAAAAATATTCCCAGGGTATATTAGATGGAATGGACAAAAAACAGATGACGCCGTTGTTGCGTGTCAAATCGACGAACCCGATCATCCTTTCTTAGATGGCGTGAAAAAAGAGATTCAGAAGACTCAATGGGCAAGAAAAGCTTCTAAAAACACGGCAAAAGACGAATTTCGATGGTGGCTCGAAAATAAAAGTTATCCTATTCAGGTTCTTAATCCTGGGGTGCGCGTGTTAATATCTTCGAACGAACTCAAGTATAAATGGGGGGAAGGCCCTGTTTTAGTCTATTTTGAGCATGGTAAAATGGGCGGTCGCGTGATTCACATGATCTCTCACACGCATCTTCAAAAGGGGGGAGAAAAAGGCAAATTTGCTTCTGCCATGATACTGACAAACATTTTAGACGAAAAAATTTCGTTGAAAATGGGCATTAAAAGTACCCCCGCACCAGCATATGTTTCGAACTGGGAACAACCTCAAGGACAACCGCAACAACAATTTAATCAACCATCAGTGGAAGATCAATGGTTAAGTCCTCCTGGACAAGACAGTTTCATAACGCCGTCTGCTCCAAGCGGAGGAGTTGGATTAACTGGAACAGCTCAAATTGTAGAACAAGACCCTACTAATTTTTCGCGTGCGAATAAATGCGCTTATTGTGGATTCGATTTCAGTGACATGACCGGGAAAATCTTCATGTGCAAGGAGTGTAACGCTTCATACCACGAAGATTGCCTGAACCACCAAATTCAAGAAGGAACCTGTAAGAGCTGTAGTAGAATCCTCCTATGGTAGTTTTCAGCATAACGCTTTCACAAAATTTTTTATCAATTTATTAATCATGCCATCTAATTATTATTGTATTTTATTATTTTAAAATAGGTGTGAACTAATTTGGAAAACTTGAATGATGTATTTAAGGAAGTAGACGGTTTAGACGACGATAAAATCATGGATATAATGAAAACTCTCATTAATATCGATACTACGGTACCCCCCGCAAACACGTACCGCGAATATGTAAACGCGGTTTCACCCTACTTCAAGGAGTTAGGATTTACCCTTGAAGAAGTAACATTACCAGACGAAGTCGTAAAAAAAATCCCTTATCCCATAGAAGGACCTCGCATTAATCTTGTTGCAACAAAGGATTATGGACAGGAAAAATTCGTGAGTTTTTACGGGCATATGGATGTAGTTCCTGCTCCTAATGATGGTGAAAAAAAATGGCGCTTTCCCCCTTTTGAAGCAACGCTGATTAAAAGTGGAAAGATATACGGTCGTGGAACATCTGATATGAAAGGGGCAATGGCGTGCATGATTCTTGCCCTTCAGATTATAGAAAAATTAAATCTCAAGCCAAAATATAATATTAGAGTGATGAACTGTACAGATGAAGAAATAGGTGGTGAACCTGGGGTTAAATACCTTGCTGAACAAGGTTATGTGAAAGGAACCGTATTTTGCATGGAAGGTATAACTTCCGCTTTCATTATAGTAGGTTCTGCAGGCGCTTTAAATGTCATTGTTGAGTCAATAGGAAGAAGTTGTCATTCGGGTATGAATTTTATGGGAATAAATGCCTTAGAAGAAAGCGTTCCGATCATGGTAGAACTTATGGAACTTAAGAAAAAAGTTGAAGTGCGAGAAAGTAAGGATATCCCTGGACTTCCTGGACTCGGTTCTAGTAAAAAAAGAAATATGACTCCAATGTTCAATTTAGATGTCATTCGTTCAGGTGACAAGGCTAATATCGTTCCTAATATATGTACTTTAACGATCAACCGTCGATTTATCCCGGATGAAAATGTTGACGACGTGATGAAAGAAATCAGTGAAGCAATTGAGCGCGGAAAAGAAAAAAGCAAACTTTTGGATGTGAAAACTACATATATTTATGATTATCCCCCCTTAAGAGTAGATCCAAACGCGCCAGATGTGAAAAGGATGAAAAAAGTGATTAGCAAGATCCAGGAAATTCCAGAAGAGAAGATCATGATGTTTGGAATGTCTGGCAGCACGGATATGGGGAATGTATGCGAGATATTGGATACACAAGATATAATCATACATGGATGTGGAAATGCTGGTTCGAACTCTCACGGTGTAAATGAAACTATTAGAATGAAGGATGTCAAATTGTTTACGAAAGAGCTCATTACATTCCTCTGTGCAGACTTGGATTAATTTCTAAAAAAAAGAAAAAAAAGAATAAAAAAATATAACATTAAAATTATTAATTTTTAAATTTAAGCTATTTTATTTAACTAAATTTAGTTTTCTATGATCTCTATAGCTTCTTCAGGGCATTGAGTTTCGCATGCTCTACATCCTACGCATTCGTCACGATTTTCTTCGAGAACATTGACTTTTCCGCCCTCAGGCTCTCCAAAACATTCGCTTGGGCACACTTCGTAGCAAGTTCCGCAACCGGAACAAGCATCTAAATCTAGTTTTATATCAAAAGACATGATTTCTAACCTTTTTTTGATTGTTATATTAATTTCTAAAATATTATTATATAATAACTTTATAATTTTGATAATATAATAAGAAATTTAAATTTCGTTTTTATTTAGAAATATTATCCATTTAAAATCGGCTTTAAAATAAAAAAACCAAATAATAAATTTGAAAATTGATCTTGAATTTTAAAGAGCTCTGGAATTTCAAATATAAAGCTCCGATTCTAGGTGTTGAAATAGGAGATAT
>JAEORV010000397.1 GCA_016840695.1 Promethearchaeota archaeon | reverse complement strand
AATAAACAGAAAAACTTTTTGATATTTTTGTTTCTTCATCTTTGAAAAAACAATTAATATGGAAACAATAATATAATCAGGTGGTGTACTTTATGACAAAAATGAAGATAAGGTCTGTCCTTTTTATTGGCTTAATTATACTCTTGTTTTATCTGTCAAGTATCAGTGTCGGAGCTGATGAAATAGATCAAGAAGAGAAGCTTGATAAAAATGTTCTTATCGAACTATTTCTTAATACTGATTGCACTCATTGTCCCAAGGCTGCCTTTTGTCTGGAGGAAATAGCCTGGAGTTATGATCCGGGTAGGGTGATTCTGGTAGAAGCCCACATATGGGGTGACGGCCATGATATTCCCCAAAACAATGAACGCTATAACTGGTATACGGAAAAAGGCATTCAGGGAACACCGGATGTATTTATTAACGGATTATCAGAACGTGTCCAGGGATTAGGCTGTAAATGTGGCGATATAGATGAAAGTTATCAAATTTACCAGGTACTAATTGAAAAAGAGCTTGCCAAAACCTCACCTATCGCACTCCATGCTGAACAAGCTATCTGCGGAGGTAAAATTCTTGTCCAAGGAAATCTGTCCAATAAAGGCTATTCTAATTTACAGAATCTGATGATTGGTGGTATGATCTATTATGAGGGAGAGGAAAGTGAGTTTTTTTATCTGGTAAAAGATATTTTTACATATCAGGATATCTGCCAGCTTCCTCCCATGGATAAGAGAAATTTTAGTTTTATCTCCAATCTTGATTTAAGCGAAATTGAAGAAGATGAGTTGAAAAAATATCATACTGTTGTTTTTGTTCAGGATAAACTGACTAAAGAGATTTTACAGTCATTTTTAACAGGATAATCTTTCAAGAATATTATCTGATTCTAAGAGTTCTGACGAAATAATAAGGGAGTTAAAGAAATGAAGAAAATAAATGATAGAAAAAGCATTAAGAACATGCTAATTTTATTGACCATATATCTGTTCATCACTGTTACCTTTTTTACCGGCGGTCAGGTTTTAGCCCAATACAAAACAGGTTCACCTGCACCGGAACTTGCGCTGGAAGCTCTGGATGGTGAAGTGTATCAATTAAGCCAATTTAATAACAAACAAAATCATCTTTTACTCTGTTTTGTGAAAAGTGATGATTCCGCCTCTATTGGTAAATTACAAGATATGATTTCTTTTTTTGAAAACTATCAGCCAAAAGAAAGTTACCAGATTATTGCAGTAGTTAAAACTAACCAGAACAAAGAAGAGGTAAAAGATAGTTTTCTTGCCTGGCAAGAAAAAGCTGATATACCACTTTTAATCTTACTGGATGACGAAGGTAAAGCGGAAGAAAGTTATCAAATTGAAAGATATCCTACAATTTTACTATTAAGACACGATTTACATGTTAGGAGAGCATATGACCAGTTTACCACCAGGCAGGAAACAAGTTTCTATCAATATTTAAGTTTTACTTTTACTTCTCAAAAAAGTACCGGCAGCAGTAGCAGTGGTTGTAATAACGGAGTCTGCCCTCCGCCACCAGGATATTAAGTGTTGAGTGTTTGGGGTCAAGTCTCAACATTTGACATTGGAAATGTGCAATGTCAAATGTTGAGACTTGACCCCAATGACAAGACAAAAGAAAAGGATTGAATAAATGAATCCAAAAAGAAAACAAATAATTATAATAGTTATAGCTATTATGTTTCTACTAATTTGTTTAGTCGGATGCAGTAAACCGGAACCGCCTAGTCTGAATCTGTCCGAGTATAGCTGGTATTACGGGGAGGTCACACCCGATCAGAAGCCTACTCACGATTTTACCATTAAAAACAAGGGTGGGGAAAAATTAATTATAGCATCGGTCTATTCTTCCTGTCCTTGTGTCATCCTTGATTTGCCTGAAAAAGAAATACCGCCAGGTGAAGAAGTATTGCTTAAGACAACCTTTGATCCTACCGGTTATGAAGGTGAGGTTAGCAAGATAGTTACCATTAAATCTAATGACCCTGAAAATGCAGAGAAAACAATTGAGACAACAATAACCGTCCTGCGTGTACCAAATCCTGACATAGAAATATCCCAACAGACCTTTGGTCTGGGAACTTTTAAGCTAGAAGAGACGCCAATCATTCAGTTTACCATTTCTAATACCGGTGATGCTGATCTGGTCATTGAGGAAATTGTCTCGGAAAAACTGTTCAGTCACAATCTGGAAATACCTCTGATAATTTCCCCTGACGAACAATTCCAGGCAGAAGTATACATAGATACAAACCAATTAAAGGGAGGCGAATTCCGCAAAGCAGTGCGAATCATGACCAATGACCCACAAAATATGAGAGTTTTTATCCGTATTATGGGTATATTGAATAGTTTGTATCTCTAAGCAGGAGCAATAATATGAACAATAGTAGCAATAAACAATGTGGATGTAATATTCAAGAAGAAGATTTAAAGCAAAATAATGCTAATCAGAAAACACTAAATATCAAATGGCAAAGACTGGTTACAAAAGGTAAAACATGCCCCAGGTGCGGATCTACAGAACAAGAACTCGATAAGGCAATAGACGCTCTGAAACAATCTCTTGCTCCTTTGGGATTTGAGGTTAAACTGGAAAAAGAAGAGCTTTCTATTTTCGAATTTAAAGAAGATCCCTTACAGTCAAACCGAATCTGGATTAACCAGCAGCCATTAGAGAGTTTCATTAAAGGAGAGGTTGGAAAAAGTCCCTGCTGTGATGTCTGCGGCTCTTCTGATTGCAGGACTGTAAAAATAATCGATAAGACCTATGAAATGATTCCTTCTGACTTGATCATACAAGCCGGATTAACTGCAGCTACCCAGATATTTAATGTAAAAAGAGAATCTTGCTGCTAAAAGAGCTGCTTAAATTTTGTGAATAATTAGAGAATTAGGCGGAATCCTTATATTTTTATGCTTTTGGCTATTACTGGCATATAAAAGTACAGATCCTTCTTGATTGAATAGCTGATTGCCTTGTTAAGCCTCTTATTATTATGAAGAAAAGGCATTAAAATCATAAAAACTGCTGCTGCTAAAGTAGTATATGCGAATACTTTCTTTAATTTGGTAAGTTTCGTTTTTATTGCAAATCTACCTCCTAACAATCTTCCCAGAACAGTAATGCATGCAAACAACACAGCCCTATCTGGTTC
>JAEORV010000396.1 GCA_016840695.1 Promethearchaeota archaeon | reverse complement strand
TTCGTTTATTCTTGCTTGATATTTTTTTTCTAAGCCATTAAAATAATAAGATACGATTTGTGGTAAATAATTGTTAATCTTCTGGTCTAGAAGCGTATTTAAATTTAGTTCTTTTTTTTCTTCGTCGAGTTTATAGGTTTTATCTAACTCAACAATTTCAGCGAGAATATCGTGTAACTTTTCCTTAATGAAAGAGTTAATTATGGGACGCATGAAATCTCTTAGCTTATCTTCAATCTCTCGCTTTACTATGATGTTTATAAAATCCTCTTCTTCAGGTTCTTCCAAAAAACCATTGAGAAACAGTAAATAAATAAGTTCGCTGTAAATTTTGCTTTTATCTAAAATACTGCTGATATCGTGAAATTGAAAGGATTTAACTTTCTCTTTTTTCTTTTTTTTTGTAGAACCTTCGTTTAATTTTGATATTGCACTCGAAATTTCTTCTATTTCCTGCCAATTTTTTAAATCATATGGAATTTGGTTGAGTTTAAAGGTTAAATCTTTAATTCTATTTGTTTCAATCCACAGGTTGCAGTGATTATCGTAGTCCTTTTCAATTTTTTTAAAATTTTTCTCTAGTCTTGCTTTTAATTCAGTGGTTTTATCGAGTAGCAATTGCGTTGACTCTGAGAGTTCATCCAAAAAAGCAATATTTTTCAAAAATCTTTTAGTGTTTCGACAATTCAAGCTTAAGTTAACTAAATTATTGGAAATTAAAATAATCTCGTCTAATATCTCTGATTTTAAATCGTAATTGTTATCATGACCGTTTATAACATCTCTTTTGGTTTTAACATCTAAATAGTTAACTATAAATTCTTCAATCTTGGCTATGTATTCCGTGTAAAATTCAAGAATCCCGGGTCTCAACAAATTATTGCTTAAATAGTCGTCGATTTCGTTTTGATCAGTGTTTTCAGCTTTAAATTTTGATATTTCATTTTTCACTTTTAAAATATCTTCCTGCGTGAATCCTTTGATTTCTCTGGTATCTTTGAAGATGTTATTGGTTAATTTCAAGACTCGTTCGACTCGTGAAAGACTACATTATTATATGTAAATATACATGAAATAAATTCTTTACCTATAAAATAGAAGGAGTAAGTACGATTGTAAAGAAAGAAGTTATGAATTATTTATTCTCCAAGTTCTTTCACTTCAATGAACTTTTCTTTTGGACCAGACTTTGTTATGGTTAAGATGTCTATTCCGTTCCCAGACATTGCATCTCGTTTAATTGAGCTTGCTATTGCTTTTTCAACCAATTTCTCTCCTTGAGCGACCGTCATATCGGGCTTATAATCAGCTTCTAATATACCGATTGATAATAACATTCCAGTTCCCGTGGTCCCATAATCTTCAGGTATTAACGAACCTATTGCGTCCAGAGTATATAATTTCGGTCCATCTTCATCCATTCCCGCTATGACCAAATTAGTATATAACGGGAACATTTTTCTTGAATAAAGATAATTTGAAACCATCTTACCCATGCTTTTCGTTGTAATTTTACTACCCGAATCAAGCTCGTAAAGGTTTGCTTGGGCTCTCAAGATTTTAACTAACATCTGAAAATCCCCGATTAACCCGTAGGCCGCCAGACCAATTTTTTCCGTTATTTTAAAGACTTTTTTTGTATTCTTGTTCGTAACCGTGTATCCCCAAGTTGCACGGTTATCATTGCCCAATACTACGCCATCCTTACATTTTATTGCAACCCCGCATGCGCCGGGTACCATTATCTCTTGAGACATGTATGTTTTTACCTTTTAGAATTATATTTTAAAATATTATACTTAGTTAATTGCATTAAATAATTGGAATTAAATAAAATTTGTCTTTTAAATTATAATTTTTTATGGAATCGACTGTAATCAAATAGAGATTGTCAACTCTTCAAGTTCTTCGGGAGCACGAGTCAATTTTTGGCACCCCTCGTTGGTTATTAAAACGCTATCTGAGTGGCGAAAACCTCCTATTCCCGGTATGTAGATTCCCGGCTCTATGCTGACCAGCATTCCCGGTTCAAATTTCCTGTTGTATCCTTCTGCAATGTATGGCGCCTCGTGTCCTGTAATACCTAATCCATGTCCAGTCCTATGGATGATCTTATCTCCGTAACCGCGATCTGCAATGAAATCTCTCACCTTAGTATCTACTTCGCCCATATTTACCCCCGGTTTAATAAGTTCGTAAGCTAAAGCCCTGGCTTCCATCATGGCTTCGAATGGTTTCTTTGTATTTTCTGGAACGTTACCCAGGAAGAATGTTCGCTCAATTTCCACTCCATACCCATCTACCTGCCCACCTACAATCGATACGTGAGGTCCACCCTCTTCCATTGGCTCAAAAATGGTAGGGATTTTGTGTGGATCGTGAGATATTTTGGGCGGCCATACTGCTCCTTTTAAGTTTGTAACCATTAGATTTGCCGTAGGAATGTCGGCAATCACTTTCTTTTGCATTGCATCTGATACCTCTGAATAAATGGCAAATTCCAATGAATCAGGTCGACATATCTTCAGTAATACTTTCATTCCCTTATTTATAACCCTGCACGCGTGAACAGTCCTCCCTATCTCGTAATCGGATTTGATGATACGCACCTCGTCGATGATATCGGTAACAATTTTATTTCCCGGTGTTTGTTCTGCGATTCCCATGGGCATGGCAGATTCTATCCCTACTTTAGCACTCTTTTCAATTAGAGTGTGATAATAGTCATACCAATTTTTCCCCTCTGGTGCCGGGAACTCGTAGTAATCCACGTATTCGAGGTCACATCGGGCTCTCGTCTCCACGTGTATTTTCTCTAATAACGGAACGACCATTTTAGGAGCCCCCTTTTTTGTAATCACGAGAATGAAAGGGCGTTCGTGAATGTAATGGGCAAAATTGGTTAAATAGTAGATATTAACAGGATCAAAGGAGATGTAATAATCTAAATTCTCTTTTTCCATCAGTATTCTTACCTTATCTAACCGATTTGACAGCTCTTCTTTACTCGGTGGAGCCGTAATTGGTTTTAATTTGCTACTCATCATAATTTACCTTTGAATTTTTTAATTTAATATATGATATTCACTATTATCTTATAAACACTAGTTTTTCATGCGAATTCTATTCATGTTATCTTTCGGTTTCATGATTCGAAAGTGATCCTTGCATTCTAAATTTCATATA
>JAEORV010000395.1 GCA_016840695.1 Promethearchaeota archaeon | reverse complement strand
CTTGAAATGCCTAAAATGTCTGGTTTAGAAGCATTTAATTTTTTGAGCGAGCATTATCTCCTCCCTACAATCATTCTCTCATCTTCTGATCCTCGAGCCTTAGATTTTGAAACTCAAACTATATTATTAGGTGCTGTTGATTATATCGAGAAACCACGAGGTAAATTGAAAGATGAATTTCCCAAAATTAAAGAGAAGTTAATCGATAAAATCAAAATCGCTTCAAACATGAATAAAAATTACACCAAGCATCGAGATTCGTTCCGAAGTGCTTTAATCGAGCTAAAAAATTCCTTAGAAAAAGAGAAAAGAAAAGAACTTATCAAGAAAGATGTAAAATCCGAGGATCAATCCAAAGAAACAGAACTCAAGAAGGAAAACGTATTAATAAAGGTTGTTGTAGCGGAGGATTCCTCATTTCAGAGAAAAATAATCACTGGAATGATAAATTCCCAGAAAGATATGGAGGTTGTTTCCGTAGCAAGAAATGGTAAAGAGGCACTTTCCAAAATCGAAAAATTCAATCCGGACGTTCTAATATTAGATCTTGTTATGCCCGTAATGACGGGCCTTGAAGCTTTTGAAATTTTGAGCGAGCATTATCCCATTCCCACGATCGTGTTTTCTGCTTTGGATCCCAAAACTCTTGATTCTGGTATTCAAGCTCTATTATTAGGAGCTGTTGATTATATCATGAAACCAGGAGGCGAATGGAACATTGAACTCCCTAAATTTAAAGAACAATTGATTGAAAAGATCAGAATAGCATCTAAAATAAAAACTAACTACACGATGCGACGGGAATCGTTTCAGAAATCTTTAACTGAACAAAAAACTACAATTACAAAAAGAGGGAAAGTTGCATCTGTTGTTGAAATTGAACCGAGCATGCCCTCAAGAGTAAAAACGAATATAATCGTAATGGGGGCGAGCGTGGGGGGTCCAAAAACATTAAAAGCTATACTAAAGGATATTCCAGAAAATTTTTCTATTCCAATTTTACTTGTACAACACATGAATACTTTTTTTATGAGTCAATTTGCCCAATCATTAAATAACACCTGCAAAAATAAGGTAAAAATACCTTCCGATGGTGAACGTGTAAAACCAAATACAATTTATCTTGCGCCCGGTGGAAAACACATGGAAATCGTGTTAAAAAGTGGAAACCCTTGTTTTCATACTTTTAAAGGGAATCCAGTAAATTTTTGCATACCTGCTGTTGATGTTCTTTTTGCCTCTGTAGCAAAAATATATAAAAACCGTGTTTTAGGAATTTTACTGACCGGTATGGGTGCTGATGGAGTGAATGGTTTAGAGTTGATTAGAAAGTATGGTGGTAAAACAATCGCTGAATCTAAAGAAACATGTGTCTTATATGGAATGCCCAAAATAGCAGCTGAGCGAGGAGTTGCTGATTTGATCGTACCTAATTATGAGGTCAAGAATCACATGATCAAGCACGCAAATCAATAAAAATTGAATTTGGTTTAATCCTAAAATTTAATAATATTTTTTTGTTAAATTCCATTTTATTACATAATTTACTATTAATTATTATAAAATCGATGAGATATTGACTAAAACATGACAGAAAATGAAGAAAAGGGTAAATACGATTATTCATTCGATTACATTTCAAAGAAACTTGAAGGAAAGAAGGATTCCTACGGAATGCTAATGAAGGAAATCATTCGAACGGGTATTTGTACTGAATGTGGAACTTGTGCCGCTGTATGTCCTGTATTAGAATGGGATCATCTAATGGGTCAGCCAAAATTAACGGGAAAATGCACGGGATGTGGAATCTGCTACAATCAATGTCCTCGTACCATTACAGATCCAATAGAATTAATGGGAGAATTTAAAACGGGATATGTGGCAAATACGAATATTCCTGAAGTTATTGGAGGCCAAGATGGGGGGACCGTTGTTAGTCTTTTATGTTATCTATTTGACGAACACTTGATAGATGCAGCAATAGTCACGATGAAGGATCCAAACAAACCCTGGTATCCTGCTGCTCAAATAATAACTTCCAAGGAAGACGCTATTAAAAGCGCAGGATCTATTTATGCTCACAGTCAAACAGTTGAAAGTTTAATGGATGCAATTCGCGAAGATTATAGATCAATTGCATTTGTAGGAACTCCGTGTAACATTGATGCTGTTGAGAAAATGATGAGTAGTCCTGCGGGAATGTTAAAATATTTCATGCGAGCACATGTATTAAAGATTGGTTTGTTCTGCATGGATAGTTTCTCTCCGGAGACGCTCTATACACGGTTTGAGAGTGATGGGATTGATTTATCGAAGATTGTCAAGATGGATATAAACAAGGGTAAATTCCACTTATATCAAGAATTAAATGGTGAACCAGTAAAATCTTACACAATACGGTCTTTACATAAATACAAATCCTCAAGTTGTAATTTTTGTGTTGATCTTACGGCAGAAAATGCAGATATTTCAGTAGGATCTGTTGGAAGTGGTCCAAACAAAAATACGGTTTTTGCACGATCAGGTATAGGCGCAGAAATCATTGAAGATGCTGCGAAAAAAGGATATCTTACAATTGAACCTTTTGATGCGATAAACTTGAACGCAGTGTTATTTTTAGGTAAACTCAAGAAGGTTTCGCAATACAACATACAGAAAAGGAAAGTATTTATTGTAAAAGATCAACCAAGCGAGGAAAGCGCCAGAATTGAATCAGGACCTGTTTCTGAAAAAGCAAAATCTGCCTTTGGAACGAGAAGGGCATTAAGCGTGGTTAAAGCATTAAACGAGAAAGAAAAAATTCTAAAATTAACAATCACGAATACGGTTGGTTTCACATTAGAAGATTTAAAAGTTCGATTTGCGTTAATTGACGACGTGTTCGAGAAAAATCCATGGATGACTACGATAAAAGAATTATTTCCTTACGAAACGCTTGAAATCGGATACCCTGTAGAAATCTTAGAAGGAGCTGTCTTAATTGAAGCATCAACAGAGGAACATGGTAAAATTTTCTCTAGATCAGTTAAATTCGCTCCAGAAGAAAAAAAATAACACTTTCTTTTTGAAAAAAACAGTTAAATGATATAAATTATTATAAAAATTATTAGAACAAGGTGTAGAAAAAAAAATGAAAATAAGTTTGGTTGGCCTTGGTGGCTGCGGAAAAACGAGTTTATATAGTGTAGCT
>JAEORV010000394.1 GCA_016840695.1 Promethearchaeota archaeon | reverse complement strand
GATTATAGATAAACAAAATTAGAATAGACTCCAAGATCTCCAAAGATTTTTAAATGCTTTTACTATCATTTCCTCTTCTCCATGAGCAAGGCAAACTGGATTTAATAGAATTACCCCTTCACTCAAACTAAATTCCTGTACCCATATTGCAGGATCGCTATTTTTAAGAAGTTTGACAATTTCATAAACATTGTGCTTCATATTCCTCTCATCAATAAATACTCGGGCTCTAGGAACTGGCCTATCTACTTCATCAAATTCCGTTTGAATTGCTTCAATGTGAGGTAACTCACTCAGTTTTGATACAAGGAAATGAATTTTCTCACTCCATTCCTTGCGTTCTTTTTTGTAATCTTTCTTCAAATAGATTTCCAAAGCAGTGATCAGCCCTATGATTTCTTCTTTACCAATTTTCATAGTTCTCCCAACCCCATAATTAGGAAATGCTTGTAAACGGCATGCCTCTACCAAGTCCATCTTACCGCAAAGAAAGCCTGTACAGGAAGGACCAAATATATGTTTTCCTCCACTTGTGACAAGTAAGTCCACACCCATCGTTATACAATCCCTTATTCGTGTAAAGGGATAATTTATTAACGAACCATCAACAATGGTTGGAATTTTATGTTTTTTTGCTATTTCTATAACATCTTTGAGGGAAACTTCCCCACTCCTATTAACTGTTTCACCAAATGTAAATAATATTCCCACAGTATTTTCATTAATTGCAAACTCGATCTGTTCCGGGTAGGTTTGATGAGGAATACCAACTTCTATTAGATTCACTCCAGAAAATCTGATGGCTTGATCATATGGTGTGCGATGACCTTTTTGGACAATGATTTCCTTGCCATGTGCCGATTTCGGTAATTCCAGCATAAAAGCTATATTTGTGCCTGTCACACATGCTGCAGCAGAAAGCAAAAGACCGCCAGAAGCACCTGAGGTAATCAATCCTGCCTCTGCACCAGTTATCTGGGCAATAAATTTATTACAACGTGTTTGTAATTCATTCATATCCACATAAACATTAGCAGATTGCTCCATCGCTGACAGTACTTCTTGACTAATTGTTGAGCTGCCCAATCGTGAATTGTTTCCAGCTGCATTAATTACTTTTTTTATTCCTAATTTTTTAAAACTAGCCATTCTCATTTCTCCTTATTTGGTTTTATGGCAAAACACAATCGATAGCTTTTAATCGACAAAACTCTTTAATAATATTAAGATATCTACCAAAACAGACATGCATATGATTTGAACGAAAATGTTGAATTAAATTATCCGTACTGCATTCTAATTTAATAAATGCCTGTGGCCAGCGCTCCCGTGATTCTTTAAATCTTTCTTTTGGTTGTTTAACTGAATTACCGTTAAATACTAGCATGCCTAACTCTCCTCTAACCCTAAATAACCTGGCTGCGGTCACTGGTGAATCTTTCACAGAAAAAACAGTTGTTGCTCCACCTGCTTTACTTAAATAATCATATTGGCAAGCTAGATCAACTTCTTTTCTATTTCCAGACATTATAGAAGGCATAGAACCACAGTTAACAATCCTTAATATTTTTTCTTGATAATCCAAATGATTAATATCTCCAAAAAGGGATATACTTCCGGATGCTTCTTTTAAGATTTGCATACTTATTGCACCGTAAATATCTCCTTCACACGATATAGTAAATCCTTCATCATTAAGAAGAGAATTTGCAAGGCAAAAAGAAGAATAATTATTAATCATTTCATCCATACACTTAACTGCCGCGACTTTGTAGCCCTTATCGGTTAATACCTTTTTAAGTGCAAAATAAAGTCTTATGGACTTATCAATTATTTGTTCGTTTGGTTCAATTTTTCCAAACTGTGGGAGTAAATCTTTTTTTAACTTTTCAATCTCTAGAACTGGTGCATTTACAGCCTCTAAATAGACTTGAAGAGAATCTACGTGCTCTATCTCAATACCAAAAACTTTTTTGATTTGTATAATATCAGCCATAGTTGTATACATACCAGGAACTCGTCCGCCAACAACACATAGCCTTTGATTATTTAGATTATTCATAATTGAACAAGCTTTGATATATTCAATTATCTCATCTAATAAAGATGTTGAACTTGTTGAACCATAAAAAAATTTATGCTCAAGACCTAGTTCATCTAAAGAACCATGAACAATACCTCCAGCAGTCAAAGAGAATGAGGCAGGATTATCTTCTGCCCAAATAGCAAAAGGAATCTGAACCTCTCTAATGGTGTCAATCACAGATGGAGAATTTACCCAAGTACCCAGAAGCAATAAAATTGCACAAACGCCTTTCTCTTTAAATTCCTGAGCTTTTTTAATACACTCACTTGTTTCAAAAATGAGCTCATCATGGGAATAAATATCAAGATTTCTTGCTTTTAAAGAGGAAACTGCATCGGAATGAAATTTACTAGCCAGGTCAACCCTCTCTCTAGGCAAACTTAAGGTGATAATCCCCACTTTAATTTTTTTCATTTTTAAATCACTCCTACTTTTTTATTTTTTAACCATTAATTTCAATTGCACCAGTTATCATGGATACTACATCTTCAACAGATACGTCTTCTTTTCTACCTGCTCCCACAACTTTACCATGCCTGAGAACAACATATTTATTAATTACTTGAAAAGCATATTCTATATTATGACTTATTAGGATTATTGGAAGTCCTTTTTTGCTAACATCACGGATGAGCTTTAGTCCATTCCTCGATTCGGCAACCCCTAAAGCAGCAAAAGGCTCATCAAGTAAAGCAACCTTCCCTCCCCAATGAAAAAACCTTCCTAAGATAATTGCCTGTCTTTGTCCTCCAGAAAGCAAGCCAATTTCAGCCTTCTCAGAAGGAATCGAAATACCTATATCACTTAATGTTTTGAGAGTAACTTTCTGCATATCACAGCTTCTCACAATTTTAATACCGAGAAAATTATTCACTAATTCCCTCCCAATAAAAAAATTCTCATATACTGAAGCATCAATACATACGGGACTATTTTGGTATACTGTTTCAATACCAGCTGAATGTGCCTCGGAGGGTGAATTGAAATGAACCTTCTTTCCTTCTAAAAATACCTCCCCTTCGTCTGCAGGAAAGTTTCCTGATATAATATTTATAAGTGTTGATTTGCCTGCTCCATTATCTCCTAACAATCCAACAACATCACC
>JAEORV010000393.1 GCA_016840695.1 Promethearchaeota archaeon | reverse complement strand
TCTCATCAATTTAAACTAAATCATTTTTTTCTACAATTTTTTATGGCAACTATTATTTGGGAAATCTTTTGTTTTTTAAATTCAATGAATCAGTGTTCTATGATGAGAATGAAATATATTCTCATGATTAATAAATCCTCTATGAGCTTCAACTTTTCCTCTTTAGAGCGATAAATTTTCTCAATTCTTCAGCTAGAATTAT
This sequence comes from Promethearchaeota archaeon, assembly GCA_016840695.1. GTDB lineage: Archaea > Asgardarchaeota > Lokiarchaeia > Sigyniarchaeales > SOKP01 > FT1-020. The sequence goes on along the minus strand of JAEORV010000393.1, from coordinate 2,993 downwards.
TGAACTTGATATTATAATTGCTAGTATCCAATCAATGAATGACAATGCAACAGTGCCTAAAAATTCTTGAAAGAACGGTAAAATTGTTGCTAAGTATAACAAGATACCCGATATTATAGCTCCATATATAATACTTTTGTTTTTAAAGAACTTTAACTTGAAAATGGATTTTTCCTTTGAGCGGTTATTAAATGCATTGAAAACTTGAAACAATGCGAGAGTGAGGAAAGCCATTGTTTGAGCACGGCTTAAGTTTTGTTCTATATAACCATACAAAAATAAACCAATGGTTCCTACAGCCATCACTACTGCTGAATAGATCATGGTTAACAACACTTTGATGTCAACTAACTTTTCATCAACGTTTTTGGGAGGTTGGTTCATAACATCCCCTTCTTTCGGTTCTTGAGCAAGAGTAATGGTTAAAGATCCATCAGTAACTAGATTTATCCATAGTATTAAGATTGATGTAAAGATGAGAGGATGATCAACGAGTAAAACTAAAGAGATGAGAATTATTACGATTTCGCTTAGGTTGGTGCTCAAGAGAAATTTCGTGATTTTTTGTATATTTTCACGCACCACTCGACCTTCTTCTATAGCATTTACGATGCTTGAGAAATTATCATCTGTAAGGACGATATCAGCAGCATTTTTAGTTACATCAGTTCCTGTGATACCCATTGCGACCCCTACATTAGACTCCTTTAAGGCTGGAGCATCATTGACCCCATCGCCTGTCATCGCGATAATCTCCCCTCTATTCATCAGAGATTGCACAATGTGATACTTATGAGTGGGAGATACTCGTGCAAAAATTTCAGTCTTGCCTACTTTTTCATCGAAATCATCTCCCTCGAATTGGTCTAATTCACTACCTGAAAGAGCATTTCCAACGTCTGTTAGAAGGCCTATTTCGCTTCCAATAGCCTGAGCTGTGAGTTTATGATCTCCAGTTATCATCTTAACCCGAATTCCTGCATTTTTGCATTTTTGAATTGCTTTTTTAACCTCTTCTCTAGGAGGATCGATTAAACCAACAAAACCTAAGAATATAAGCTCTTTCTCGTTTTTTATTATCTGTTCCTTTGTGATAGCTAAAGAAGAGGAGTCAACCTCCTTATAAGCTATAGCTAATACTCTTAAACCTCTTTTTGCTAGTGAATTACTTATATCGAGGAGTTCTTCCCTTTTTGAGGGACCTAATTCTTCTGTACTTTGTTGTTTCACCAAATCTCTACATCTGCTTAAAACTCTTTCAGGGGCCCCTTTAACACAAACTCTTACTTTATCAGCAGGCATTTGATGAAATGTAGCCATAAATTTTAGTTCTGAAGTAAATGGAATTTCATCAATGCGAGGATAAATTTGATCGAGCGGATCCTTATGGATACCTGCTTTATGGGATGCAACTATTAAGGATCCCTCAGTTGGATCTCCATAAATCTCCCATTCAGATCCATCCTCAATCTGGTGTTGTCTTAAGCGTGAATCATTACAGAGAGTAATTATTTCTAAAAATAAGTTTAAATTCACATGTTCTTTTACTGATATTTTCTTCTCATCACTCTTAAATTCACCTTCTGGAGAAAAGCCTACTCCAGTAATCGTATAGGAACTTCCACTTATATGGATCTCTTTAGCTGTCATCTGATTAGTAGTTAGAGTTCCAGTTTTATCAGTACATATGGTAGTCACTGCTCCTATCGTATCAATGGCTTGCATCTTTTTAACAATTGCATTACGGCCAGCCATCTTATTTACACCTATTGCTAATGCGATTGATATTGCTGCGGGTAGACCTTCTGGAATGGCAGAGACCATAGTAGATAACGCAAAGAGAAACATTTCGTAGAATTCATACCCTCTTAATATACCAAAAAAGAAAATGATTATACTTACAAGAAAGGCAAAAACTGAAAGCAATATTCCAAATCTTGAAGTTTTTTCTTGAAGAGGTGTCTTCCCTTCCTCAGTATCTTTTAATAATTGAGCTACTTTTCCGAGTTCTGTATTAATTCCCGTGTTAACTATGATGCCTCTCCCTCTCCCTTTTGTCACAATCGTTCCGGAGAAAACCATATTCCTCCTTTCTGCCACAATAACATCTTCTTTATAGGTCTTTGTGTTCTTTAACACAGGGAGAGATTCTCCTGTTAATAAGGCTTCATCTATTTCGAGATTAATAGCTTCAAATAAACGAGCATCAGCAGGTATGATATCCCCTGAATCTAAAACTAAAATATCTCCCGGAACCACATCTCTTGCTTTAATTCTTTGTTCTGCACATCCGCCCAAATCCGAACAATTTCGAAGAACTTCTGCTTCTGGAGCAGACATTGTTCTCAAGGCCTCAAGTGATTTTTCTGCTTTAAATTCTTGGAGAAACCCTACCATTGAATTAAAAACTATAACTATCAGAATCACATAAGTACTGACGATCTTATCAGCAATTAATGAAATTAGTGCTGCACCGAATAATATAAGAACAATAGGATTTTTCAATTGTTCGATGAATAAACGAATATTTGATTTCTTTTTATCTTCTTCAATCTCATTTAACCCATATTCAATCAATCGTTCACGAGCTTCATCAGCGCTCAAGCCTGATTTTTCAGATTTTAAAAGCTCAAATACTTTCTCAATTTCTAATGAATACCAAGAGTTTTTTATAGAATTCAATTTATTTCTTCTACTATCTTTTTATTAAGAATATATATTAAATTTTTTTTTAAATATTTTCTTAATAATATAGAAACACATTCTTTAATATGAAGAGAATAAACAATAAAAACTGATATTCCAAATAAGAACAAAATTTCTATTCATTTCGTATTGTATAGGTCTGGATTTTTCAAAGATTGAACCTTATATGTGCTAAAATAGCACAATTTTCGGGCGATTCCCGCCAGGTCCATTTTTCAAATATATGTCCGATAGCCACAATAATATAGTTTTTATTGAAAGAGAATGGATTATTGGAAAATTTATTT
>JAEORV010000392.1 GCA_016840695.1 Promethearchaeota archaeon | reverse complement strand
ATTTGATTCAAATTGCTATAACTGAATGGAATGAGTATGGATGGATCCACAGTCCATGGACGACGGATATTAATGAAAAAAATAAAGTCCCAGAAGATTACGACTTAGCTCACGCACTCTATACGGCAGGATTTCTAAACATAATCCTACGACAAGCGGAAAACATTTCAATGGCAAATTATTCTCCTGTCGTCAATACACGGGGTCTCATTTATGCGGATAATAGAGGTGTTCTTTTACGTTCTACATATTTTGTATATCAGATCTATAAACCTTGTGTTGGAGGTTCTTCAATATTAACTCAAGTAGATTGTCCAAATTTAGAAGACTCAACTGTTTTAGCGTTAGATGTAGCAGCAGTAAAAGCAAGCGATAACGGAGTTTATCTACTTGTAGTAAATCGAGCTCTTGAAGAGTTGAGCAGTCAAATCAGCATTCCTGGGTTTGCTGTTAAATCATCCTCAGGAACGATCTTAACCGCCGAAAGTATAAAGTCTTATAATACTTTTGAAAATCCTGAAACAGTAATCCCTAGAGAGTTTGAAGTAAATGTATCCAGTGAAAAATTTAAGATATCGTTTCCAAAACATTCACTTTCTGTAATATTGCTTGAATGATCGCATGTTACCCTTTAATATCTGCCAAAAAAAAGAATTAAATAAATTGAATAATGTATAAAAAACTTGAATCATTTGAGAAAAACATGAAATCACGCGGAATTTTATCTTTACGAGGAAAAAATTTACGGGCTGCTGCAATGCCTATTGGTGGTATCGGAACAGGCTCAATAGCAATGGGCGCAGATGGGTTACTCAAACAATGGCAGATAACTAATTCAGTTCGCCATCTCTCATTTGTTCCGAATAGCTTTTTTGGAATTTGGGTGAAAAATCTTGATAAAAGTGAAAGCCCATCGATCACCCGGGCATTAGTATGTGACAATTTTCGGAAGGATCCTGATTTTGCTCCTCCAGAATCGGTAAACGATCATCTACTTGGTTGAGGTGCCAAAGAAATGTTAAAACATCTTCCAACAGTCGAAGATATTCAATTTGATGGTGAATATCCTATTTCATTTTTACGGTTTATTGACAAAAACCTCCCTATTGAAATTTCTCTAAATGTATATAATCCTTTTATTCCACTCGATCCGAAGAATTCCGGGCTCCCATTAATCGTTTTTGATTTTCAGATACAAAATCCTACCGAGAATTCCATTGAGGTATCATTAATTGGGAATTTACTAAATTTCGTGGGTTGGAATGGCATTAATGTTTTCAAAGGATGTTCTTACAAGCATTTTGGAGGAAACCTCAATAGCTTAAAAAAGATAGGGGATTGGAGTGCAATTCGAATGAACTCAGAAACCATCTTTAAGAAGGATCTGCGATGGGGTGACGTAACTTTTACTATAGATACTTCTGATCCGATGGTATCCTTGCAATGGGATGATTTGGAAGCATTTTGGGCAGATTTTTCCGACCAAGGGAATTTACCTCCCGCAAAATCGAGTGAAACGAGTTCAATAGGGAAAACATGGGGGGGCAGTCTGGGATCGAAAGTAACTTTAGCACCGGGAGAATGTCAGAATATCAAATTTGTTTTAGCGTGGAGTTTTCCCAATCGAGTAGTCGATTGGCTTGCACGTGATAAATTATTTGATAACCATACTGAATTTTGGATTGGAAATCGCTATAATGAATGGTTTAAAAATTCACTCTCCGTGATTAAGTATTTTCAAAAGAACATGAAGTTTTTAACTGAAAAAACCAAAAAATTTCACGATATCTTCTTTTCTACCACGCTAGCTCCAGAGGTTCTCACGAGCATATCAGCACCCCTATCTACAATTAGATCTCCCTCGTGTTTCTGGACGAGAGATGGAAAATTCCACGGTTTTGAAGGCTGTCATGGTGCTCCAACGTGGCTGCGTTTTGGGGGGTGTTGTCCTTTGGATTCCACCATTGTGTGGTATTTCGTGTTCTCACTTGCTCATTTATTTCCTTCTCTTGAACGCTCCATGCTGGAAACTGACTTTAGGTTGCAACAAGAGTCTGGATTATTGCACCACCGGAAAGTTATCCCAGAATATCTGCCCCAGATTCCGTATGGCGATCAAATGCCTCCGGGTTTAGATGGAATGCTCGGGATTGTTCTCAAAATCTATCGTGATTACTTGATTACAGCAGATCATGAATTTTTAAATTCCACTTGGCCGCTAATCGAAAACTTAATGAATTATATCTTTAGAGAAAAGGATAAAGAAATGAAAGGTATCATTGAATCGGATCAACCTAATACTTACGATTGTTATGAATGCACACTGGGAGGGATTAATACTTTCATTGGATCGCTTTACTTAACAACGCTCTTGGTTGGGGAAAAGATTAGCAAGATCTTGAATAAACCGATTTGGGAAAAAAAATTTAAACAAACCTATTTATCAGGAAGAAAGATTTTAGACGAAACTTGTTGGAATGGGGAATATTATATTCAAGAATATGATGAGAAAATATATCATAATCATCAATATGGAAACGGATGTCATTCTGATCAACTTAACGGGCAGTGGTGGGCTTTTGAATTGGGATTGGGATATATTCTTCCGAAAGAACATGTAATAAAAGCAGTAGAGTCCATTGTAAAGTATAATTTTCGGGAATCATTGGAAGGTTTTGAGCAAGGTCGGATTTTTGCATCTCCTTTTGAGTCCGGACTCCTAAATTGTACGTGGCCAAACAATGATCCGCCAAATGAGCCGTTGATCTATTATAACGAAGTGTGGACAGGCGTTGAATATGAAGTTGCAGCCCTCTGCCTTCGTACGGGCAATATAGAAAATGCTCTTAAGATACTCCAATCCGTTCGAAAGCGCTATGATGGAACCCGGAGAAATCCATGGAATGAAATTGAATGCGGAGACCACTATATTAGAGCAATGTCTTCTTGGACTTTATTACACGCGTTCACTGGTTTTCGATACAATAGGGAATTGTTTCAATTCCACTTAGGACCACGAGAAAACTCGGACAACTTCACAACATTTTTCGTTACAGGGAACGCATGGGGACAAGTGTCCCAAAAGATTGCAGAAGGGAAACTATCGTTTACGATTTCAGTGACTTACGGAGAACTGGAGATTAAATCAATCAGATTGAATTCAATAGGGGACGCAAATACGCAAACAGTTCGCGT
>JAEORV010000391.1 GCA_016840695.1 Promethearchaeota archaeon | reverse complement strand
ATCGAGAGCTTATGATCACGCTAATTTGAATGTTTAAAAAGGCTAAAGTTGGGGCAAGAACAAATCCGACTAATAAATCGCCTACATCCGTAAAAATCAACAAGGTTCCTTCCAAGTGTTGGAGGAACATCAAATTTATGATAATACCAGTACCGAAAAAGCAAATAATCGTGATAGTAATAGAAGGTACAAAGGAAGTAAGAACTTTTCCCACGATCAATTCCGTTTTTGTTATAGGTAATAAAGCCACATTTTCCATGGTTTTTCGCTCTTTTTCCCCCGCAAACGAATCTGATGATATGATGCTTGACATGAACCCAGGGACGAATAGGAACATTGGAAGGACCATCATCTTGATCATCAATACAGCACCGACAAGATAATCGTTATAGTGTCCTGGGATGTTCAACACCGCTTTTAACATGTTCACGTCTCCAAACGCTTGTACGAATTCTAAAGGAGCGAACAGAATTCCGATCATCATTAATATGGGCATTACAACAGTGAATAAAGCGGGGAATAAGATGATTGCAAATAAGATCTCTTTCGTACGGATCGTTCCCTTCCAATCTTTCTTCATTATTCTAAGACTATTTTGAAAATCCACGGTATATCACGCCCCTATTTGGGTAATTCCTCGTCTTCCATTAATTTTATGTAAATATCTTCCAGGGAATGGACGGTTCGATTCACATCCAGTATTTTTGCATCGAGAGAAACTAGTCTTTTTACGATCTCAGGGGTTGTTTCATCAATATCGTCAGAATATACGAATATTTTATTATCTTCTACTCTAAATTGCTTGATGGTGTCAAATTGAGCGAGTATATCTTTCATCTGTTGAGTGACTGGATTTTTTAGCGTACATGTCATTTCTTGGGTTTTAAATAGGTCTTTTCTAAGCTCCGCGGGCGTTCCAATCCGTTTGATCTTTCCTAAATCCAAAATAGCGACCCGATCGCATATTTTCTGAACCTCTTCTAAATTGTGCGAATTGATGAATAAAGTCCTATTTTTTCCCTTCAAGCCCAATATTAGCTCGCGCACTTTAACTGAAGCGATTGGGTCGAGTCCAGAAGTGGGTTCGTCGAAGAAAAGGATCTGGGGGTCGTGCAAGATCGCTCGTGCGATTGCTAACCTCTGTTTTTGCCCTTTTGACAGTTTTCCTGCCCTCAAGTCTTTTCTATCGTACAATCCCATTCTCGAGAGGACATCATGGATTCTTTGATCCAGATTTTCAACATCGTAAAAACTCCCGAAAAAGCTCAAGTTATCGTACACGGAAAGATGTTCATAATTTCCATGATTTTCTGTTAAGAACCCCATTTTCTTACGAAATAAGTGAGTTTCGTGTTGAATATTCTCTCCGTTTACAAACACGCTACCAGAATATGGTTTTAAAAGCCCAGCTATGCAACGAATTGCTGTGGTTTTCCCGGCACCATTTGGCCCCAGCAATCCAAAGATTTCGCCTTTTTTCACCTCAAAAGAGGCGCTGTTAAGGGCCCATACTTCTCTTTCCTTTTCTGTTTCCTTTTTCTTGTTGTAAAATACTTTTGAGAGGTTCTCGACTTTTATTGCGGATTCCATAGCGTATTAATGTTTAAAACGATTTTTCTATTGTTGAATATATTAACATGATTATTAAGAATAATAAGAATAAGAACTTTTCAATTGTTCTAAGTACCTATATTATGGTGAAAACTTAGAGCTTATCTACTGCTGCCTTCATGTTCACGAAGGTCAATGGCTTGACTATGAAATCTATCACGTGAGGAAGCTTTGCTTTCTGTTCTTCTTTTAGAGCTAGAGCTGAAATGAAAATAACGGGTAACCCAGGCCATTTTTTCCATAGAATTTGGCAACATTCTATACCATCCCCATCTGGAAGGACCATATCCATCGTGATAAAATCTGGTTTCTCAACAGTTCTTAAAAACGCCTCAAAATCAACGACACTAAAAGCAATGTCAATAACGTCAACGTCCAACTCTTTCAGCTTGTTTTTAATTGACACCGACGAATATCGCGAATCATCAACTATTATTGCTTTTTTCATAACATCATCTAAACCATTATTATTTTTAAATTGTTAAGTCATTCATTTTATTATGATTTATATCTATCAGGGTGAAAATAAGATAATCATTTATCGTTTTTCATAAAAGTGATATTTAGCGTCAATCAATCTAAACAAGCTGCTCTTGGAGTTCAAAACCATCTCGGTCTTCCCAATGATCATGAGTCCACCTGGGTTTAAATGGTTGGCAATTGTCTTTAACACGCGCCTTTGAGATTTCTTATTGAGATAAATTAAAAAATTGCGACAGAAGACAATGTCATACTTTTGAGATAATAAATGCCCATTTGTAAGATCTTCTTCCAAAAATCGAATTTTTTCCTTGATTTTCTCGGAAATCGTGTATTGTGGACCCAATCTCGTTTTTTTTGTAGTAAAATACGATTTCATATAGGTTTTGGGTAGATCGTGAACTGAATACGCCCCATATACCCCATCTCGAGCAAAATCAAGAACTCTCCGATCAATATCAGAGGCAACGATTTCAACATCAGGCACGTATGGACTGGTATTTCGAAGGGTATCGAAGAGCATGGCTATAGAATAAGGCTCCTCTCCAGTCGCACAAGGACAAGACCATATGCTTAACTTATGCTTGTTTTTCCTTTTAATTTTATTAATATTTCTTGATAATTGTTGAAATATTTCGTAATTCCGGAAGAAGTATGTGTAGTTAATTGTGAAAAGGTCGCAAAATTCCTTGAATTCATCGGGATTTTTTGAGATATAATCAAGATAATCGTCGTCGGAAATCATGTTAAGACGAAACATTCGGGCCTTAATGCGCCTTAGGAGAAATTCACGCTTATAGCATTCAAAATTAATATCAGTTGCTTTCCTTAATTGAAATATCAATGATTCTAGAGTTTTTGGATTAAATACAATTTCATCTATGCTACAATCTGTAATTACCATGATAGTCTAGAAACAATTTTGAATGTGTATATACCCTATTATTAGATAAGCTTGAATTTTAGCTTATTTTTGTGCTAAATTGATAAATATTATATATTTTTTGAGTATTTAAATCTTGTTTTTTGCGCATATCTCATTTTGTGGTAAAAAAGGTCGAAGATTCAAAAAAACAAGAATATAATTAGAAATTTACTTGTCTC
>JAEORV010000390.1 GCA_016840695.1 Promethearchaeota archaeon | reverse complement strand
GATTTAGTTAATGTTAAATTTATTTTTTTTTACATTGAGTACTGATTAAGAAACAGAGTTGAAAAATTTAAGTTTAATTCTTTTAAATTATTTACTTTTAATCGGCAGAACATTTAAAAAAAAAAGGTTGAAAGAATGGTTGATTTTTCAGTTTTAATAAAAATAGTCCTTAAAAGACTTCTCAAAATCGGCAATATAAGGTTTTTTAGATTTTTCTTGAGACATGTACTCCGAATACCGCGGTTTTCCCTTAACCTTAAAAAAAGAGCTAAGAGATCTCTCGAAATCGTTCAAAGCGAAGCTATTTTCCTCGCCGAACTTAATCACGCCAAATTTTGTTAAGAAATCTTTTTCTATGTCAGAAATTTTTTCCTCACACCTCGTGATATTCCTGATTTTTTTTGTTTTAGATCGTTTTTATTTAGAAAAACATTTAATTAAATACTCTTTTGAGTAAAGAATAAATGGATATTTTCATATTTAAATATTCGTTTGTGTGTAAAAACACACAAATATTGCAATTTAATTATTTAAATCACACTTTTGGTTGAATATCTGGATTTTTATTAATTTTTTTCACGCTTTTTAATAGCTTATGTGTTTTTTAATTTCAGTCAAATCTTCATTAAACACGGATTAATTAAGGATATTTATTTATACATCCTTGTATGATCAATATTTAATTAAAGTGTATTCCGATTAAATATGCAAAAATGACTCGTCAAATCGATGATCGGACAGTTTTAACATACTTATTGCAATATCTCAACGTAAATGATTTAAAACAAGTGTGCCGAGATTTTAACATAAAAGGATTCTCGAAGTTGAAAAAAGCAGGATTAATCGAGTTTATACTCGATTCTTTAGCGGAAGAAGAAATGAGCGAAGTGCTTGAGCAGAGAGAGTTGGACATCGTTTCAGATGGTATTAGTGTTGCAATAAAGAAAATAAATGGAAACGATAGAGAGTCAATAAGCGCAATTAAAATTGTCAATGCTGAAGAACACGAGATTGAAATACTTTTCAAGGGATTGAGTTGGGAAATCACTTCTTTTCTGTCGATAACAGATGAGAATATTGAGAACCCCGAAAGAGATTGCGACTGTAGAGTGGGTTCAAATATGGGTTTTTGTAACCATTTCTGGGTGGGTTTTATTTATTCTATAAAACAAAACTGGTTTAAACTGAAAGATTGGAGTCTCACGCTATTACCCGAGGATTTTGAAGAGAAAATCAAGTCGATCAAAATCTCTACTGCAACAACCTCAGGTGAAAGAATCGAGGGAACGGGATTAGTAGACGAAAGTTCTGATAGCTTTCAAATAATGGGACTTTTGAACACGAGTATCACTGTTTATGAAGGTGAGATAACTGAAATTGTTGAAAGACAATCAGAGTTTCAAGGTAATCTTACCACATTTTATATCGTATCGTTGAAAAACCTCAAGTTTGGTCCAAAAATAACGAAGAAAAGCGACTTTAGAGAAGAGGACATAAAAGAAACGGAAAATCTGAAGCTCAGAGTCAGCCAGAAGCTATACGATGAGAGTGATTTATCTATAGGAGATAAACTCAAGTTTAACGGTAAACTCGTAAAGGATAATTTTTGGGGATTTATCGTAAAAAATGTGAGAAAAGTGGAAAAAATATAAATAACGAGAGGAGAAAATATAATATTTAACTCCAATTGTTACTTCTTTTATTTTAGTAAAAAAAAGGTGATTTGGAATGAACCTCGAATATTCTCTTCTTACAGATTTTTATCAATTGACCATGGCAAATGGATATCTCTTGAAGGGACTTGCCAATAGACCAGCTGTTTTTGACTTATTTTTTAGAAAAGCGCCGTTTAAAGGAGTTTACGCTATATGCTATGGCCTCGATAAAGCCATCAATGATTTGTGTGAGATGACCTTTACGGAGGATTCAATTGAATACTTGAAAACATTTAACATGTTCTCGGACGAATTTTTTGAGTATTTGGCTAAGTGGAAATGTGAATTAACAATCCGTTCTGTTGACGATGGACGGGTTATCTTCCCATACGAACCGGTGATGGAAGTTGAGGGGCCATTGATTCAATGTCAATTAATAGAAACTTACCTACTGAATTGTTTTAACTTTCCAACATTGTGCGCTACGAAAGCAAATCGCATGTGGTTGGCTTCAGGAAAGCAATCTATTTTGGAGTTTGGCTTGCGAAGATCTCAAGGCCCAAATGGTGGCTTGACTGCCAGCGAAGCGGCGATGGTTGGAGGCTGCTCGGGAACATCAAATGTCCTTGCGGGTAAGAAATACGGAATGCCCGTGAAAGGAACTCACGCTCATTCTTGGGTGATGGCGTTTGAATCAGAGTTAGAATCGTTTAGAGCTTACGCAGAGGTCTATCCAGATAATTGTATCTTGTTGATTGATACCTACGATATTATAGAAGGCTGTAAAAACGCAATCACCGTTGGTAAGGAATTAAAAGCAAAAGGCAAGGATTTAAGAGGCGTTAGAATTGACTCGGGCGATATTACTTATTTTAGCAAGGAAGTGAGAAAATTATTAGATGAGGCAGGTTTGACTGAAACTAAAATAGTTGCATCCAACGACATGGACGAACATCTCGTTACAGAAATCAAGGCTCATGGGGGTGTCGTTGATTTATGGGGAATTGGAACAAAATTAGCTACTTGTTATGATAATCCCGCTTTAGGGGGAGTATTCAAGCTCGTGTCAATGGATTACGAACCAAGAATAAAAGTCTCAAGTGATGTTGGGAAAACTACAATACCATTTAAAAAACAAGTTTATCGCATCTACGACGAGGATGATATAATGACAGGAGACGTGATGGAACTAGTTGAAAAAAAAACACTTCAGAAAGATATGGTTTATGATCCCTTGAATCCCTTGCGATATTACAAAGTTTCAAACCCAAAGATATTTGAATCCCTTTTAACATTAAAAGTTAAAGATGGAAAGATAAACTACAAATTGGGAAATTGGCGAGTTGCGAGAGAAACGATGGAAAAAGACATTCAACACCTTTCTGACGATTCTAAAAGACTCCTCGATCCAAAAGAATATAAAGTAAGCATCAGCAAGTCCTTACACGAGTTAAGAACAGAATTGATTGAATCTCACATGAATGAAAAAAATTAAGATTAAAAAAAATATATTCTTTCTTTTTATGAATCACTAATTCCTA
>JAEORV010000389.1 GCA_016840695.1 Promethearchaeota archaeon | reverse complement strand
CGCCATACTGAATAACATTACCTACATCTGTAATAATATTGCTATCACCAACACCATATTTTCTAATTCTACATTTAGATTTATTACAGAAAGAACACATGGGTTGATCTTTACATTTATATCCCCAATCTTTTTTATCTGATTGTTTAATAATTTTTTCAATCTCTTTAGGTTTTAAAGGATCTTCAAAATACTTTTGATGAAACTTATAAACTTCTTGTTCAAAGTTTTCTCCAAATTTTTTCTTTGCATATACGGCATACTGAAAAAGAAAGTTATCTCGACTACCGGGTTGAACTGTTTTGTTTTCTGTGATGTAAGCTTCAATGCAATAAGGTGCATCAGCAAATTCTGAATTTTCTTTCTTCAGTGATAATTTTTTTAATTCGTTTTCTGTAAGAGATTTTTCTTCTACTTCTTTTAAAAATTCTTCTAAGGTTAATACATTTCCTTCTCCACTAAATGCATATCTTTCTGTGTGTTCTAGTCCATTATGATAAGGCATATTTAAAAAGCTACCCACTTCCCAATCAGAGGGATTGCCTTCTCGCATTAGCTTTTCTTGTTTAGGAAAAACTTCGCAGTGACCAAGGCCCATGAACGCCGCTAATTCTTTTATCTTATTATGAACTATTCCGGCAGGGACATACTCTTTAAAGAATAAAAAGATATGAGCACCACCACTTTTAGATTTAGTGACAATAAAAGGTAGATTTCTTTCCGATAATTTTTTAGCAATAGATACATGATCGAGGGGATACTCATCGACATCAATACATCCCCAACGACATTTATCTTCATCATTGATAGGGAACACACCAAGACTTGGCCATGCACCTTCCAAATGATCTTGCCATAACTTATCTTCTAAAGGCTTCTTGCGAATCCAAGTTTCACCTTCTGCTTTATTATCTTCTCGGAGACTATCTTTAGGTTGGAACGTACCATAAGCACGCTCCAACCCAAGAAAGATCTCTTTGAATTGAGAGACCCTTTTATCCATTAAAACGGAATGTCCTCAGAGCTGTTTGAACTGTCTCCTTCGTCATCATACTTGGCAGTCACTTTACCTTTTCTGACAGACTCATTGAAACCAGCAGCCATATCAAATGTTGCTTCATCAGATAAGAACTCGTCTTTATTGACAACCCAACCATACCAAGAACCTTTATCGTTCTGTTGTTTGGTAGTAGTTAAGTGATAAATACGATACCAACTAGGAGCTAAGAAAAGCTGTTTAGTTTTTGGATTTTGAATAAATTCATTCTTCAAACTATAAGCCCAACTTCTAGCGGCCTTTAACTGAGTCGCCTTCATTGAAAGAATGGCAGGCTCTGGGGCGGCACCACCGTTTAAAAGAAGTACATAAAAGTTTGCACATTCTTCTAGATAGTTTCCGTTCTCAAGACGGAATTTTCCGTCATCTCCACGTACTGCGTTGGTTGGTTTATCTTTGGGTTCAAAGATATTAACAGGAGCAGAAGCACCTTTGCCTCTATCTGTCCACTCCAACCATACTTTTTCATATCCACAGACAACAACTTTAATACCGTCTTGTCCTGAATATAGTTTTTTACTGACATTATTAATAATCATGCCAGCTTTAGCACCATCAATCTCATCAACTTCAGGAGACATTGCCGCTAAAACTTTTAGTCTTGGCGTTGCAATATCATCTGTTGTGATAGTGTCTAGTCCTGCACCTGCGAACTGAGCTAAGTTCTCTAAGTTCATAGCAGGTAGCTTTTCTGTCTTTGTGGTGACAGCACCATTAGCTTTTGTATTGCTCATTTTTATTTTTCCTTTTTATTTTTTTCGTTCGATCTTTACCTTCTTAAAGGTAAACACTCCAAATTTTTCTTGATCAACAGATGTCATCGAACCCTTGGCAATCTGTTCCTCTACTAATTTGGAAAGTGTATTCCATGCCACCGCTTTCTTATTGCTAGGATACAGACCACGGTCTTGTAGCTCGCTCATAAGATTAGTTGCATCGGAATCTTGTCCACGACCAAAGGTCAACTTTACTTCGTTCTTGATGACATCATCAAGCCCAAGTTCTTGCAATCGAGAAAAACAATAGTCTTCGTTTTCCATTGTAATGTTTGCACGCAGTTGATCTTTGACTGAAACCTTTGAGCCGTCCATTAAGGTTAATGACTTAACACCGGCACTCTCAATCATCGAAGGGATAACTTCATTTTCTAATTGAAATTCTCTCTCTTCTAATTGTTTGATCTCAGCTTTTCTTTCAGCGATTGTCATACGAATATTGTCTAATTCGTTACACGCTTCACCAAGATCTTTGACATCTGAACTATCTAAAGAATTAATCTTAGACTGTTCAAAAGCTTTATCTAATAGACCCATTTTTATTCTCCTTATTTTAATTCTATTATTATAGGAATATATATAGCACTCTCTCTGTCCCATTTCAAGACTTTAAAATTATTATTTGTCATTTTTGCAGCGACAGCACAAACAATTCCAATTAATACAGGATCTCCCATCAATAATAAAAAATCATTAGAAGTGAAATCTTTTAATTTTTTCTCTACTGCAAAAGCAAATCTTGTAGAATTAACTTGTATTTGTTTGGGATTTTCAAACATAATTATAGGCGTTCCAAATCTTTCACAGTCGGAAATATCCCGATAACCACCATTAGGTAATTTTGTATTTGTTGTTACGTATACTTTGCTCATAATCTTTCTTTCGTTTATCGTATTAAAAATAGTCTATTTAATGTAAAATTTCAACATGAAATTTATTATGATCCTTTTTGTTTGTATTAACGATCCTTTTGCTCCTATTGAAAGCACTTGTGTGATGCAACCCTTAAAGATGACTTTTGATTCGATGGAAGAATGTCAACTTGGAGCTCAACATATTTATAAAGATATAAAAGATACCAATATTTATATGACTTCTTTCTGTGCACAAAAGAACTTAGAATCAGCTTAGTAAAATTTATTTTTGCTTAAATTTTCTGATGCCCATAATGGCTGTAAATTTGTATAATGAAAGCACTTCATTTGTTCCTCTTCTTTACTTAAGTCAAATGCAAAGCAAGGAATAATATGATCAATGTGCCATTGACCGTAATTTTTTCTGGTCATTCCTTTTTTAAATTTTTTTTCTAAATAATTCCAAAAAAATTCCATGTCTGGTACACCTAATAAATCTAAACTTTTTTTATTTCT
>JAEORV010000388.1 GCA_016840695.1 Promethearchaeota archaeon | reverse complement strand
CTTGACTTATGTTCAAGAATTACACTAAAGAATTGAACAAATGTTAGTTCCTCTAAATATGCCGTTATACGATAGATTATGATTATTCAGTACTTTTTGGGAGCTTTTCAGGAAGTTTTGTCATTTCTAAAAGCTTCTTAACTTCAGCAACATCGGGTTCTATTATTTTAGGTAAGCCTAATTGGTCCCGTCTTCTTTCTATCGCAGGTTGCATGGGAATTGCCTTGGCATTCTCTAAAATTGTTGACGCTTGACCAGTATAATAATCAGGAGCTTCGCCTTTTTCAATGCTCATGTTCTTTAAAATGATAAATATCTCTGTAAGCTCTACTTTTTGTGGACACACCTCGTCGCACGTGTCGCAGACCGTACAACCCCAAATATTAAAGACATTATCCTGACCAAATATCTTCTCCTTTAGCCCCAAAAGACTGTCCAAGATCAACCTCCTCGGATTATACCGCCCTTCCGTAACTTGGGCCACTGGACAAGCTCCACTACACGTCGCACATTGATAACAATAAGCCAATGTCGTCCCGATTTCGTTCCCGAGAATCTTGTTTCGAAATTCAAAATCAAGTGTTGCCATTTTTTTTTCACTTTTCAAAATAATAATATGTATTAATATCCATAGTAGAATTTAAAAATTATTTATCAAAAAAAAACGATACCGAATTATATATCCTTATAAAAAAAAATAAAAACACATTTAATACCTCGCTCGATATTTAAAATAAAAGTGAAAATAAAAATGAAGTACAAAACAAAAAACAATATATTATTTTCACAATTATAAAAAAATAGTCAAAAGTATCGCAAAAAACTATATTGACAACTTGAGATGAAAAATCGATATGCACGTATCTGAACTGAAATCGGTTGGAATTGACGCTCCTTTGGAGGGAAAGCTCCTTATAGATATTTACACGACATGGTGTGGGCCCTGTAAGTTCGTCGCTCCAATCCTACATAAATTAAGAGACGAGGGACTTATAAAACTAATACAAGTAGACCTTGATCAAAATCGTCCCTTGGGCGAAATGTTCGGCATCACGGCAATTCCCACTTTATTATTCTTCAATAACGGAGAACTAGTGGAAGGGACCATCGAGGTTGAAGGTCAGGCGTTAGTAAAAAGAGGAATAATGGTTGGTGCAGCCGGAGAGGCAATCCTCAGGCAGATAATCTCGAAAATGTAAGATTTAACTTTTTATTTTTCTCTTTTTAAATAAAAACTTATCTAGATTGTTTGAAATGATTTCCATGTCTTTGTGTTTCCAAATAATAGAAATATAAGTAATTCATTCCTTTTGTTGACTATGACAGATTTTTTATACATGAATGATTCATATTTGAAAGAATGGGACGCAAAGATACTAAAAGTAACGGATGGAAAATTTATTGTGCTTGATAAAACCGCTTTTTATCCTAAATCTGGAGGCCAACCTTGGGATGAGGGAATAATTAATAGAAATGGAGATAAATTCAAGGTAGTGTATGTAGGTAAATTTTCGGGAGAAATAAGTCATGAAGTTGATAAACTTGGTTTGAATAAAGGAGATATTGTATCTTGTCAAATTGATTGGGAGCGGCGATATAAATTCATGAGATTCCATACAGCTTGTCATCTGATAAGTAATATCTTGTATAGAAAGGCGAATGCCAAAATTACTGGCAATCAGATTGAAATCGATAAAAGCCGAATGGATTTTTCGATGGAAAATTATTCTCCTGAGAAATTGCAAGCTTTTGTGAATGAAGCAAATGAAATCATTCATCAAGATTTACCAGTAAGTATCAGTTACATGTCTAGGGAGGAAGTTATGAAAAAACCCGAACTTGCTCGGTTAGCTGTAGGGTTACCAAAAGATCTACAAGAATTTCGTATCGTAAGAATTGGTGATATTGATGAACAGGTTGATGGAGGAACTCACATAAACCATTTAAAAGAAATTGGAAAGATAAAATTAACAAAAACAGTAAACAAGGGTGCAAAGAATCGAAGATTGTATTTTATTATTCAATAAGAGTAATTGGTAAATAAGTTAAATCATCATTTATTCATATAAATAATCTATTGATAAATTTTATAAAAAAATTACAATTTCTTAATCATATAAAAACTAAAATTTGCGTTAGAGGCATGAAAATGAACATCACGAGAAAGGAACTTGTCGATTACGATGCAACTATGAACCAAAGCAGGAACATGATTTATCACCTCATCCGTTTCATGAAAGTTAACGGATTGGAAGGGAACGACGTAAAGCAAAGGCTTCGATTGATGGGTAGAAACATTGCTAAGAGTTTTCATAACTATTGGAAGCCTGTCGATCAAGTTAACATAGTTAACGTAAGAGATGTCATCGCTACAATGTATAAAAAGATAGTAAATAGCTCTGTTTCGGTTGAAATGGATGAATCCCAAAACTTAATCGTTGTAAGAGATTCTAAATGCGCTTTGTGTAAATATTTTTACGAGGACGTAGGTAAATTCGCGGGTTGCGAAATCTTACTTGGAATGGTTTCAGAACTTATTTCGCTCATCAACAATGGCTCCGTATCCGGCTCCAAAATTCTATTAATACCTCAAGAAGTGAGTGAATCTTTGTCCTACGGCGATAATGCGTGCATTCAAGTATTTAAATACAGCAGAGGAGGGATGTAATAATGGGAGCATTTCAATGGTTGATGAAAAAAGTCATGAAAGTCTTCTCACGTACAACAAATTCTTTGTTTTACACGCTGCTTTATAGGGAAATATTGAAAGAAATTCACGAAATTACCAAGAATGAAGACGATAGCGTCACGATTTTTAGAGAATTCGGAAAAAGATCGGCTTATGAATCATGCGAACGACATTCTAGCATTTTCAAATTTATGCCGGGCAATCCTGAAAAGATTCTCGAGTATTTCGAAGTGCTCTGGGCCGTCGTGTTCGGAATGGAGATGGGAGAACATTCATATGAAGAAATCAAGGTAGAAGGGCAGAAATACACTGAATATCTTTTAACAATCGCAAACAATCCTATTTGCGGAGGTTATGGTGACGACGAGGAAGATACTTTCAAGTTCAAAAAATTAAGTAAAGACACTGAAGGATGTTCGGCTGGTTTAGGTGGAATGCTTGAAAGCGTGGCAAACTTCATTTTAAAGATTAAGGAAAATGAGTTTAGAATAAGCATCACTGAAACAAAATGTTTAGTTAAAGGCGCCGACGCTTTA
>JAEORV010000387.1 GCA_016840695.1 Promethearchaeota archaeon | reverse complement strand
TCTATTCAAGATAATAATTCTGTTGACGATTGTAAATCTCTTATTAGGAGTGATTATACTTATATTCTCATGAATAATAAATAAAAAAAAAATGAAGACTATGACAAGTGAGTTAGAAAAATATCACGAGATTGGAAAAAAGATCGAGAAATACCTGAGACCTGAAACTTTTCCGATTGCGCTAAAGTTGATAAGAAAGGAAGAGGAAATTCCCGAAGGAAGTAAAAGACCGAACGCTGACCTGAAGATTCAGAACTTTTTGTGCCAGAACTTCACGATGGTACGAAGATACGGGTGGACGATGGCAGTCATGGAAGAAGATTGCGTGTGCAAGGTCGCCCGAGCGGTCTATGGATGGACAACCATCACGGACGAGAATGTTAAATTTGCAAGCGAGTTCACGACGGGGCTTTACGCAAAAGACGCTGAGACGGCGAAAAAATGGTGGGCGCAACTTCATTTCATCAAGCGCAAGTACAAGGGAGTCGTCATATCTCCACTATCTACTACGAAAATAATACCAGACGTCGTTCAAGTCTACGGAAATCCCGCTCAAATCATGCGCCTCATTCACGCATATCTCTACGGTAAGGGCGGAACTCTCGAATTTACCGCTTCGGGAAGGGGAGGCTCGTGCCACGAGGGCGTTATCAAGACGTTTAATACCGACGAACCACAATTGGTCATTTTAGGAAATGGCGATAGAGTGTGGGGCGGTGCTGAGGATTCGGAGATAATGTTTTCAATTCCGCAAAGCAAGCTCGCTGAAATCGTGGAGAACCTTGAAACGACCCATCGCGCAGGACTGAGATACCCCATCCCTAAATACATGAATTACCGCCCGGGCTTTCAAGAATCTTTCGAAAAGCGAGCAAAGGATAGAGCGGGTGGTACCATCGTTGAAGACAATTAAAAATCTTTGCCTAAAAATCAAACGATTTAGAGGTTGTTTTGGACTATTTTCACGCGCATTTGAATCAATTTCTCGATATCTCTTAACTGTTGGCGCTGATTTTTTTCGCAGAATGCAATCGCAGTTCCTTCCGCGCCTGCTCTTGCCGTACGACCGATACGATGCACATAAGTTTCCGGCATATCTGGCAAATCAAATTGAATGACGTGTGAGATGTCATCTATGTCAATGCCGCGCGCTGCAACATCGGTAGCTACCAGAACGCGAGTCTTTCCGGTGCGGAAGTTTTTAAGTGCCAATTGTCGCGCATTTTGTGATTTATTTCCATGTATCGGCTCGGAGCGTATCCCCCTCCTTTCCAGTTTCTTAACGATTCGATTCGCGCCGTGTTTAGTGCGCGAAAAAACTAACGCCTTTGTAATAGTCGTATCAGCGAGTAATGATTCCAACAATGCTTGTTTTTTCTCTTTTACTATAAAATATGCCGTTTGTTTAATAATTTCCAAGGTAGGTTGATCGGGAGATATATTTATTTCGGCTGGATCGTGTTGAATATTTTTTGCTAATTTAATTATTTCACGAGGTATTGTAGCAGAAAAAAGTAAGGTCTGTCGGTTCTTTTTTGTCATCATCTTGACGATAGTACGAATATCGTGTATGAAACCCATATCAAGCATTCTGTCGCCTTCGTCCAAAGTCAACACCTCGATATAGTTCAGATTTATATGACCTTGCCTTATCAGGTCGAGTAATCGACCAGGTGTAGCAACTATAATATCTACGCCGCGCTGTAATGCTTTTACTTGTGGATTTTGTCCAACTCCACCGTAAATGACAACGCTTTTTAGTCCAGTGTATTTTCCATAAATTCTAAAACTGTCTCCAATCTGGATCGCCAGCTCCCTCGTAGGTGATAGTACTAAAGCCCTTACTCGACGTAGACGTTGTTTCTTGCTGTTATTTACGATATTCGATTGCTTTTGACTGTCTGAGGTTTTACTCAATCGCTGCAAGATTGGAAGCGCAAATGCTGCAGTTTTACCTGTTCCCGTTTGAGCACATCCTAGCAAATCTCGTCCCTTCAAAACGACAGGAATTGCCTGTGCTTGAATTGGTGTCGGAGCCACATATCCAGCATTTCTTACTGCGCGTAAGATTTCTGGATTTAGTCCAAGATCAGTAAAATTTAAACAAATACCTGCTTGATCGGATCGCAGTATCTTTTTTTCTTCTACGGACCGTTTTACTTCAAGAGCAGCCGGCCCCTTTTCTTGTTTTTCGATTGTGAAAGTAATGCGATCGCCGGTGTCGATAATTTCATCATCGTGCGGTTGCAATGCTGTACGGTGTAAATAAACCTCTTCACCGTTCATATCGGATGTTATAAATCCGAATCCCTTCTCTTTATTATACCATTTGACCGTTCCGGTCATTCTTAGTTTTTCACTTAACATTTATATTTTCATTTTTCTTTCTGTTATGGGTCTTTCCTTTACTTACGCTCAAATTTATTGTCCTATTTTTATTTTAGAAAAATCAATGAGCGGGTTTCATCATTAAAATAATTAAATACCCCATCTCAGAAGAAGAAATCATGATTGATGCTTTTATTTTGAAAACATCTCAAACAACTTATTATTCGACGAATAAATCTTCAATCTTGAATATTTAGTACTAATAATTAATAAAAAATAACCCATTATTAAGTGACAGAGCGTTTCATTGCCTATATATTTTTGGTATTCTAAAAAAAATCATGAGTAGTATTAAAATAAGGATGTTTTACTTATTGTTTAGACCTAATTATATCTTTCACTCGCCCAACTTGACCGCTCCTCAACCGAACTTTTATCCCATGATGGTGATTAGGAGAGTTTGTTAGTATATCTTTGACTATACCCTCGGTTAGCTTGCCAGATCGCTGGTCCTTTTTTAATACGATTAAAACTCGCATACTTGGTTTGATATCTGCTCGCCTTGTTCCCTTCAATTGAATTACCCTTTCGTCTCAATTTTACCTCGGATATCCTGCTTTTTTCCTAGCTACTGCAGAAAGCATGTTACTTGGGCCATCTCCTCTTGATACATTTACGCTAACCTTACCTTCTAGAACCTCGAAGATTTCAGCTACATCGCCATGTTTGAATCCAGGACACAATAGAATGGCTTCTATTAAGTCGTTTTCCCAATACTCTTTAGATACCTTCACTGCCTCTTCTTGGGTGCTAACAACCACAGAATGCAATTTATACATGCCTGTATCAATTAGATTTCTATGTATTTTATAATCTGCATCGGGAGCATGGGCAATGAATAAAGCT